>CADDZH010000004.1 GCA_902812455.1 Chloroflexota bacterium
TCCCCCATCCACCCACAGCTTCGATAAATCGAGCTTCTACTGTCCCTACAGGCGACGAGCCGTTCCTGATTCCCCCATGTGATCGGAAAAGTTCATCAGGCGATGGGATTGTTTCCCCGTTCCCGAAGCTGGTTGGTAAAAATCATCATCGGCGATGGGCACGATACATCGGGTTCCACGATAAGTCGGGAACCTACACTTCACCCGTCAGGAGAGAGCCTTTGGCCACCTTCCTGGCTATAATTGTTGGGTATGAAAAATCTCAGTTGAGAAAATCATCCCTGACAGGTCTCGCGCTGTGCAGCTATTCGAAGCCTCGGCGTTGTACAAATCGAGAAAGGCCTGGACCGGAGCATTGGTACCGCGCACGGCCTCGGACATGATCCCCTTGAAGTAGATGGGGCCGCCTTCGTAGCGGCAGGCCCAGATGTCCAGGGGTTCCCAGTCATATACTGCATCGCTATTATAGTAAATCTCCGGCAGCGGCAAATCATCTGTTGCTCCATACGCCACGTACCAGATCTGGTAGTATGACCACCATCCAGGTGAAGCGTCTCCAAAATCGAAGTAGACATGCCGGGTGACGCTATTGTACCCATTCACCAGACTGCTCGTCAGGGCAAAATTCTGCCATTCCACTTCCAGGTCGCCGGCCCCGTTCGCACCCACCACAGTATAGTGATTGTTGGTGATAAAGCTCTGAACACGATTGACCAGCATGCCCCATTGCTGGCCATCGGCATACCACGCTGCGGGAGTAAGAGGAATGGCATGGTCAGAGTAATAGTTGCTTTCACCAATGCCGATAGCAATATCTGTGTAACTGGTGCGGCAGTACCAGACGCCTTGCGCAAAGTTCGCCACGGCATGCAAGATGGCTGTATCCGTATCGTCATGACCACCAAAGTCGTAGGTACCATATATGTTATTGCCAAAATATACCGGCTGGCCCCAATCGAGGATAATCAGTCCCGGCGCTCCACGAGCCGCACGGCAACCCTGACTGTGCATCGTAACTGCATTGGTTGTGGACTCGTAAATGGAGGCGGTATTGATGGGGACGCGCGATTGAGAAGCCAGCTTTTCAGGGAGAATTTGCAAGCTATCTTTTGCCGGCCTGTACCGGTACCAGGGTGTTGATGACGCGAGAGATAGATGTTTTGTAAGGGCGGTGAAACCAATGCTCATACAGAGCATAACCAGGAGGACTACATAGCTCACAAACTTATGCCGGACATGCATCACGAAATACCTCTTTCCTACGAAAGTTCATCCGAAAGCTCATCTTGATGGTAGAGCACAGTCATTGTTAGCGATGAAGAAATACCTCCTCATCACAGCTCTACCAGAGAGGATCAAGACGAGATGGCACTGTTGTTCAGGGCCTTGAGGCCCATGTCTCACTACATATCTGCATCGGATAATTTGCATGGAAAAATATAGCTGATACATAACAACACCCCTTGCCTGATATGAACCAGGCAAGGGGTGCTATATATGTTATCCTGAGCAAAGCGAAAGGCTTGCATCAACAATAGATACAGAGATCCTTCGCTGCGCTCAGGATGACATTGCTTCAGCTCACTTGCTCAAGGTGATACTGCTTGGCATCTTACATGAAAAATTCTGTACTCATTTGAGTTCTTGAATTTGAATTGTCCAGCTTCCTTCCGAGTCTATCTCCAGGTACACCTGCCCACCTGAATGTTCCTCCGTTGATCCACTTGTGTTCCCCTGCTTGCACATATCATTGATAGCAACATCCTGGAGCGTCCCGTCAGGACTATACACATTCACCACAACATTGTACTGGCCGCCGTAGAAGGATGTTGGATCACAAGACCAAAGAATCTTCCAGTCATCGCCAACTGTGAAGACTTCTGTCTTCTTTATCCCGCTGCCTTTGTACGTATGTGTAGTGGTCCATGTAGTCGCCTTGGACGGCGAGGTTGGAGCCGAGGTCGGCTGTGAAGACGAGGCTTGAGACGAAGATTGTGTGTTCGAAGCCGTGCCGGTATTCTGTGATTTCGACGCGTTTGTTATCAGCATCAGTGCGCCAATGCAGGCTGCCAGCACAACGAGCGCGACGATGCCTACGATAAGCAAAGTTCGCCCAGTATGCTTTTTTCTTGGCGCAGGTTGCTGTGGTGGCATTTGTGGATACATACCGGGTTGCACCGGTTGTTGTGGATACGCTGGGTTCTCTTGTAATGGTTGCGATGGTAATTGTGGTGGTTGTTGCATTACCAATTCCCTTCCCTTTCTACCTAACTCCAATTATGAAAAAACACACGCATGTGCGTGTAGCAGAGCATACAGGTATATCAAGAGTAATAGAATTGAGAAATGGTTGTAAAAAGAGGTAGAAAGAGGCAAAACGGTTAAGATTTCATCTCGGCAGAATGATACTTATGAACTAGAATCGCTTTCTTGACCTTGCACTAGTGGCAGCGTAAACCAGAATGTTGAGCCAGCGCCAGGAGCACTTTCGACTCCAACCTTTCCCCCGTGCTGCTCGATGATCGTCTTGCAGATATATAATCCCAATCCCAATCCGCTCGTGGCTCCATGAGCGCTATTCTGTACTTCATCTTTGTGTACCTTGTGAAAACGCTCCCACACGTGTACTTGTTCCTGAGGAGAAATCCCCACTCCTTCATCTCGTACCGAGACACGGGCCTCTGTCTTTCCTACATCGAGAAATACCTGCACAAGCTTATCTTCGCCTGAAAACTTCAGTGCATTTGCCAGGTAGTTTGTCACAACCTGGTTGATGCGCTCTGGATCAGCATAGACTGGAACTGCCACTCCTTCAGGCATATTCAGGATAATAGTCCTCTCCGGCCATCCAAGACGCTGCTCCTCTACAGCCTCACGCACAATGGAGCCAAGCTCGCAAGGCTTTTTGTAGACATCAAGCTGACCTGCCTGCACGCGAGAAATATCCAGCAGGTCATCTACGAGCCGGCTTAAGAGCTTGACTTGCCGCTCTGTGCTTTCCAGCATTCCCTGCATGTTTTGAAAAGCCTGCAGGCTCTTCTGAATCTGGCGTATTGCCAGTTGCGTATTGCCTTTGATACTGGTCAGCGGCGTCTTTAGTTCGTGCGTGGTCATGCCCAGGAACTCGTCCATGCGCCGGTTGGCCTCGCGCAAAGCGAGTTCGCTCGCCCGCGCCTCTTCACGTTCGCGCAGGAGCCGCTCACGCTCAATAACCAACGCGGTCAGCTTTCCTACAGCCCTGGCCAGCGCAATCTCCTCGGGGGTGTACTCATGATCTTTGTCCCCGTAATCCAGCGAGAGAACTCCTACCGGTTGATCCCCTATGCTCATCAATGTAAGCAGCATGACATGGATATTATAGGGATTAGGCATTTCGCTAAAGGGCGGTTGGGTCATGTCAATAACACGTGCTTCATCCGGTGATAACTGGATAAACTGCGCAAATTGCTCGGCAAGGCTGCTTAACGTGAAACCCGGCTTCCTGGAATACCACAACGCTTCTTGCTCAGGTGAAAGACCAACAACTGCCAGGGAACGCAATTCCTTCGTTTCTTGCTCAATCATAGTGATAGCGACACGCTCACAATCAAGGACACTGCGCGTCAATTCTGCCATGCGGTGTGCTACCCGGCCTATTCCATCGTGTGTAGCACGTTCTCCCGCCAATAATCTGAGTTCCCCACTTGGGGAGCCGGCCGGCTCGAAGACGAGCGCTTCCGCCATTGCCAGCAATGCACTAAGCGTTCTCTGTGTTCGTCTTCCCAGTTGGTGCCGCTCCGTTACATCACGGCAGATGCAGACCGCGCTCACGATATTCCCATTCTGGTCACGTACAGGCGCCCCACTCACGCTCAATTCTAGCTCTCGCCCATCTGGCTTGCGCACCAGGATATCAACTGCATTTGCACTTGTAATCGTCTCTCCTCGCAGGACACGGAAAAAAGGCCATTGATCTTCTGATAATGGCTCGCCGCGCTCGTCAAGCACGAGCGACTGGTATCCTCGCTCATGAAGCGCCTGCGAGAAATCCATGCCTTCACTAAAAGAGAAAAGTTCGCGAGCAGCGCGATTCATCTCTGGAACGCGTCCCTCTCTATCGAAGACAAAGACGGCATCCGCCTCAATAACGGCTTCAAAGCGCGCCCTCTCCGAAGCCAGCGAAGCAGCCAGAGTTTCGGCATCGCGCCGTGCCCGCTCAACCTGGCTGGCAATAATGCTGATCGCGAAGCCAATCAGCAAGAAAAGCACGATTTCAACAATATCATTTGTGTTTTGGGGCACCCATGTGAAACGTGGAGGGAGAACAACATAATAGAGCAGAGCGGCTCCAACAAAGGTTGCAAGCAGGCTCGGGCCTACACCCCATGTCAGGGCGATAATCACAATTACCAGTATTTCCAGTAAGCCAGAAAACAAAAATGCCGGGAAAAACTGGACAATTGAGCCTGTGATGGCAATAGCCACTACTTCTAACAGTATCGCAAAGAGGTAGCCAAGCAGCGGGTATCGCAAATACCTGGGTAGCCAGCCCGGTGTAAACGTGTGCTCAGCAAGCCAGCGCTCTAATGCGCGCAAAGCCCTCGCCGGTAAACTCTTCCCGGGAGCTTTTTGATCCTCTGGTGACTTCTGATCTCCTGGCGAGTAAGTAAAAGGCAATGGCGCAGAAGCTGTTCCATTCGCTTCAATGCCAACCGGAACAACAACAGGATTATCCTCAGGTTCGATGCTCATACTGTCCTCTGATCCATTCTATAAATGAATATGATGCTCGCATCTTATAAGATTACGCGGCTGTTACGCAACCCCCCGATCATCAACTCTAACACGCATCAGCTTAAAAAAAGTTGCAAGGATGACAAGCTCATATGAGGCACACCAACTCAACCTCGCTTTGCGATTCCGGTTGTCACCCTGAGCGGAGCGAAGGATCTCCCTGCTCCCTCATTTGTCTGTCAGGCCTTCGCGACTGAGCCGCAGCCCTGAGCGAAACCCAGGGAAGGGTCTAGCTCGCCGAGCGCCGAGATGCTGAGCGAAGCGAAGCATGACATGGCTCGCGCTTCCTGCCACGATCTGCTCGGTGTGACCTTGTCCTCGCCCTGAGCCCTAAATTAACACCTATGGGGGCGATCCTCGCGGTCGCCTTATGTGATATACTGAGAGGCGTACAAATTGCTCTAATCAAAGGCGATGAAGCTCGCCGCCAAACCGTCCATATGCTATGGGCTGATAGCTTCTATGATGCTATTACTAGCGTTATAGAAGCTTTTTTGTTGTTCATCTTATTCATCGCTTTGAAAGACAGGAGTTATCCTGCCATGACACATGAATCGACTTCCTTAGAGGAAATACAGGTACTGGCGCAAGCCCTGCGTACTAACGTCGCACAGGTCATCATCGGCAAGAACGATGTGATCGATCTTTTGCTCGTTGCCTTGTTGAGCGATGGGCATGTGTTGTTGGAAGATGTGCCCGGCATGGGGAAAACGGTGATGGCCAAAGCTTTGGCACGCTCTCTTGGTGCAACGTTCCAGCGCGTGCAAGGAACGCCCGATCTCTTGCCCACCGACATCACAGGTGTGAGCTACTTCGATCAACGAAAGGGTGAGTTTGTCTTTCGACCCGGCCCTATTTTTGCGCAAATCCTGCTGGTCGATGAGATCAACCGGGCAACCCCGCGCACACAATCGGCTCTGCTCGAGGCAATGGCCGAGCGCCAGGTAACCATCGAACGCGAGACGATGCCTCTACCGCGCCCGCACCTCGTGCTGGCCACGCAGAACCCCATCGAACTGGAGGGAACCTTCCCCCTGCCCGAAGCACAACTGGATCGCTTTTTGCTGCGCGTGCGCATAGGCTATCCTTCTGAAGATGAAGAACAGGCTATTCTCCATCGCTTCAAAAGCGCTGAGCCGCTTGAGAGCTTGCAGCCGGTAGCCTCAGCCGAACAGGTACTAACTGCTCAGCGTATGATCCGCCAGGTGCAGTGGCAGCCTGAAGTAGAGCGCTACCTGCTTGCTATCGTGCGTGCCACGCGCGAGCATCCCGCCATCAACCTCGGAGTCAGTCCTCGTGGCACGCTTGCCCTCTACCGCACCAGTGAGGCATATGCTGCCATGCAGGGACGCGATTTCGTCCAGCCCGATGATGTGAAACGGCTGGCTCCAAGTGTACTGGCACATCGACTCCTGGTGACCACTCGCTCTCGCCTGCGCGGCAATGCCAGCGAGGCCATTATCACAGAGATCGTGGAAGCTATTCCTGTACCGGTTGAAACCATTACTACGCCACCAAAGAAGTGATCGCTATGGATACAGACCGCTTCAACAGCACAACTGATGATACCCTGATCAGGCGCCGTCCCTGGTATCTACTCGCTGCAGTTCTTTTCATTCTCAGCGCCCTCACCCGGCAGCCCGTTGCGTTCCTCGCGGCCCTGTTTGCGCTCGTCATTGCCCTCGTCCCTGAGATCTGGTATCGCTTTGCACTTCGAGATCTCGTTATTCGCCAGCGAGTGAGCCAGCGACGAGCTTTTTTTGGAGAAGCGATTACCCTTTCGATCAGCGTCGAGAACCAGAAACTCTTGCCTTTACCATGGATAGAGCTTGAAGATGAAATACCGGCCCAGCTCACGCTCTTAACAGGGCGTGCCTCACCGGCATATAAAGTCAATCGCGCAATGCTGGTCAATAACCTCTCGCTCTGGTCGTTCCAGCGTGTGACGCGCCGCTACCGGCTTCGCTGCAGTGCCCGTGGCGTATATACATTTGGGCCGGTAACCGCTCGGAGTGGCGACCCCTTCGGCTGGCTTATGCGTGAGGAGCAGGCCAGCGCCCGCGAGACAGTGCTGATCTATCCCCTGGTCGCCCCAATCGAATCCTTTGGACTGCCTGCTCGCCATCCCTTTGGAGAGCGTACAACTCCACGCCGCCTGCTGGAAGATCCGCTTCGTGTTGCTGGGGTGCGTGAGTATGCCCCTGGCGACGACCCACGCCGCATCCACTGGAAAGCCACGGCTCGCGCAGGCGAACTGCGTAGCAAGATTTATGAGCCGAGCAGCCAGTACCGCCTGCTCATCATGCTCGATGTGAATACCTATCCGGAGCCATGGATGGGACTCGATCCAGAGCTTCAGGAATTGACCATCGCGGCCGCAGCTTCCATAGCCATGTGGGGACTCGACGAAGGCTACGCCGTGGGCTTGCTCGCCAACAGCCTGATGATGGGAGTCGCAGGAGAAGATGCTACCGCAGGCGACGAATGGTCACCGCATACGGTCACAGAGGCCAGGGCTTTCATGCACCGCGTCCGCATCCCTATGGCGAGCGATAGCGGGCAACGAGAGCAGATTCTCTCGGCGCTTGGCCGCCTCCTGCCCTATTTTGGTTCGCCAATGAACACGCTCATCGATGCTGAACGCACCACCCTGCCTATCGGGACGACTGTCGTCCTGGTGAGTGCAGCCGCCGTGCTGCGTGAATCGGCCATCGAGAGCCTGATCGACTTGCGGGCACGAGGTGCAAGCGTGGACCTGGTTTTGACCGGAGATGCAGATAGCAGGGTAAAAGTAGAGGCGTATGACTTGCCAGTCCACCGCTTAGGTGGAAGGGAGCTATGGTATGAACTCGTCAGAAACGCCGGGGAGGAATTCGACAACGCCGGTCGCAGCAGCACAACCCTCTCCCTGGATTGAGCGCTTTGGACTTCCCATCGCGATCAGTGTCATGGAAGCGCAGCCACTTGCGCTTGGCATCATGCTGCTCACACGCATTATTGTTGGCGCCAATACAAGCTCGCCAATAGGAGCAGGCAGCATTGCACTGCTTGAGCTAGGTTTGCTGTGGTGGGCCATGATCACGCAACACATCATAGGCCGGATGGCGAAGAGAACACTGGCTTTGCCGTTTTACCTCGCTGGCTGGCTTGTGGCTTTCGCAGTTGTGGCCGGTCCGCTGCTGCCATCTCTGGTGAGAGGAGCAAATATCTTTCCCGCCCTTGTCGATACAGTGCTCATTACCTGGCTCTGGAGACGCAGCATGCGACCCGCCCAGGCGGGCTTTGAGTACGGGCAGCTTGCCACATCTTTCAAGGTAAGTTTTGGTGTACTGCTAGGTATCCTGCTGATCGCCATTCTGCTGCCGGACTTGCAGGACCTGCGAGCTGCTCTGGGTAGCGCTTTACCCGTATTCTTTCTGGGCGGCCTGGTAGGTCTCTCTTTAGCCCGCTTAGGGGATATTCGCAGTGCTCGCCGGGCTACAGACAGCCCGCAGGCCGATCCAACTCGTCCCTGGCTCCTCATGCTCACCGTGTTCGGTGCAGCGCTGATTGTTGTCGTTATTATTATCGAGTCGGTCTTTTCCTTCGCCTCTTTCGAGTTCCTGCTTGCGGCGCTCACCCCGCTCTGGAATGTTCTGGGTATCCTGATCGGCTGGCTGCTGTATGGCATCGTTTTCCTGCTGTCACCGCTGTTTTACCTGGCATCGTTTATCTTTGGCCTGTTCCGTCGTGCTCCTGCCCAGCATCAACAGCAAACGCTGCCAAAATCTCCTTTTGCCCAGCAGAAAAGTGGGTTCAACATCTCGCCCGAAGTGATCACGCTTAGTCGCTGGGTGTTCCTGGCGATCGCTTTGATCGTCGTGCTCCTGGTGATAGCTGCGAGTGTGCGTCGTTTGTTCATTGGACATAATGAAGAGGGCGTGGAAGAAGAACGTGAGGGATTGGATGCGCGCTCATTGCTGGGCCAGCGCTGGCGGGAGTGGTGGAACCGCAGGCGTAGGAAAGCCGAGGTTGCAGCGCTAGAGCCGCTCGACCCGGCATCGGCGCGAGCCCGCTATCGCGAAATGCTCCAGGCTTTGGCAGTTGAGAGAGAAGAGCTGGCGCGAAGGCCTGCTGAAACTCCCAGCGAATACGAAGCCCGGATCCTGGCCTATTTGGAGAAAAGATCATCAACAGAAGCAACCGGCAACGGACATGAGCCGCCGGCTCATGCCATTCTCGACGAGTTGACCCAGGCGTATACGCTTGAGCGCTACGGAGGCAAGCGCACAGGACAAGACGAGCGGGCATACTTGCAAACATGGGTACCTCGCCTCCTGCAGCGGCTCACCGGAAAGGCTCCAGCACGACTCAAGCGCTAATGAAAATTAACTGTCAAGCCTCACCGTCTTCCCGGTCATCGCTGCTCTCTTCCTGCCACAGGCGTACAGCTTGCTCGTTCCCACTGGCTACATCATTGATGGCGAGCATCAGCTTGATCAAGCGCTGGATAGCTGGCCCCAGCGCCTCATGTGCCTGTAGGTTGACCGGGCCATACCTGCGCATCTTCTGTGGTCGTGCATCCTCCAGGTCAGCCCAGAGCAAAGAAAATTCCCCCACGATGCTGTGTAAGATGTTCTCTTCGCTCACCTCCAGATCATAGTCTAGAGCGAGCTGCGCTACTTCCTGCCGCACTTGCTGGATCAAACGCAAGAGCGCTGCCCGCTGGCGGGGATCGGGCTGATTGGTAAAGTGTGTAAGCACAAGCTCTGCCGGTTCTTGCTGTCGCAGCCGTTCCTCCAATCGCCACACAGCCAGCTCAACGCGCCGCAGCATAACTGTCAGCGAACGCTGCTGGCTTCCATTGAGCAGGTGAGCAAACCGCCCCCTCTCTGTTCCCGCTGTTTTCTTGTCGTGCTCGCTGTTTCTGCCAGCCATGCTTTCGTCTCCTCCAGCCCAAAACGCTCACTGCGTTCGATAGGGCCCGGTCAACAAAAGTCGAAGCCGTGTAAAGAGCGGCAAGAACCAGGCAATTGCAGGGCTATGGAAAGGAAAGACATGCTGTTGCGTATGGCCATTAGCTCCAGGCACAAAGATGCTCAGGCTCGAGCCTAACAACGACTGGCGGAGTTGCGCTGAAGAGATCGTTGCGAGATCGCAACGTTGCACCTGCTCTCCTGCAGCATGATGATGTTTTCCACCAGTGCTATCGATTACAAACAGGGCCTCGCGGGTGAGGGCAACCAAGCGCGGTGGGCTTTTGTATTCTTCCAGAGCGGGAACCAGTGCCGAGGCCAGCAGTTCTTCCCCAGATGTCCCAATCACTTCGGCAAGCCTCTCCTCTAACCTATGAGCAATAGGTTGGGGCACGATACCACCCAGCCCGGCGAGCTTCTCAGCCTCGAAGCCCCGGGGCACCCATGGCTCAACGACTGACAGGCGACGTACTCGTCGATCAACACTTCCAGGAGGATAAGGCAGGAAGTCGCGCAGGATGCTGCTAATACGCGCCAGCGCTTTTTCCATCTCCGGCCTCTGGGGGAATTCGACGGCAAAAAGTTCGCTGCCGCTGCAACTTGCCACCTCCATTACTAGGCGCTGGTACGGTGAATCCTTTGCTTCCAGGCGCCCGGCAAATTCAGGGGGAGCTTTGCCTGCCGGCAGCACGGCAATGCCTTGCAGCCGCTCTAGCGGGGCCATGTGCGCGATATAGCCGCCTGGTAAAAAACTGCTGCCGGGGGCCAGGAAATCACGCAGCCAGAGCACCTGCCGGTCTGTGACCAGGAAGAGGCCTTCATTTGAACGCCAGGTCTGCATGGGCAGCAATCCCGTGCGGTGGCGCAGTAAGGGCCGCTCGACAAATGCCAGCAGCCGTTCGTCATCGAGCAAGAGATCGGCCAATGCCTGCTGGAAGCGCTGCGGGACAAAGCGAATGAGCTGCTCCGCCTGGGCATAAGGAGCGTTGGGATCTTCCTGCAGAGCGCGATCAAGGATGAGCTGGGCTCGCAGTGATTGGCTCAGCCCTTCAACAGCTCGCCACGCAACGGGTCGCTCTTCCTCTTCACGCTTAAGCCAGCTCTTCCCCTTCGGCTGCATGCGCTTCTCACGCTTGAGGGCAAGGCGCGTCTCGCGGATGAGTCTTGCAGCTTCAACAGCACCACACGATTGAACCTCACCTGCAAGATGTTGCTCCTCTCGCGCTTTTGCCTGCACATATGCCTGCAAAGGAGCGACTTGCGCAGGTGGGAGCATCTCGATGGACTGGTAAGATGAGAAAGAGGCATCGATCTCCGGTACTGCAAGAAGCATCCAGCCCTCGATTGGCAGCACCTGCTCATCTCTTAAGGGCGCAGCGGACAAAGCTCCAAGCAGGCGCGCCTGGACAAGCGTCTCCGGAGCGATACTCGCTGCATCCAGCAGCAGTACCGGCACTTCTAATTGTTCTTCAAGCCACAATACAGCCAGATCCGCTGGTAATCCTGGTTCGGCCCGCTGCATAGCAGCCAATCGCAGGGAGCCGCGTTCGCGATCCCAGGTATATACGGCGCAGTCGCTGCGCGGCCGGCGTGTTTCGACCTCTATCTCCATGCCTGGCCTGGCTGGAACTTGCTTCCGTTTCTCTTCTTGTATCGTCATGCTTCACCTCACCAGACGCCGGGATTGCCTGCGCACAACTCAGCCGCGCGACGCCAGGAGGTCATTTCCTCACCGCGAGCTTCTTCAAGGAAACGATAATCATGCTTGCGTACAAGCTCCTGCACCTCTTCCAGCGTATGCCGGAGGCAGGCGCGCTGGCACTCGATAAGCGGGCGCAGATAGATTGGGGCGCGTTCCCTGGCATAGCCACAGGCTTGTATAAAATGCAACTGGCAAAGACCTGTCGATTGGCGCAGCAGGGTTTGCGCCTCTTCGGACTGCATCAGCCCGACAAGCGCCTGGGTAAGGCGTTGCTCGATACTGGAACGCGTGTGGCACAGTGGACAGCGCACATACAGGAAAGCAGCTTCTGTTGGTGAAGGTGGCGGCAGCTCTGCATGCAACCAGCGCTTGATACCGGTGATCCAGCCTGGCTCCTGTTCCACCTGTTGCCTGACCTCATCGCGATCCAGATTTGCCAGCATATCGGCGAGCACTTCCCGGTAGACCACAGCAAGCTGGAAAGCATTATTACGCTTCGCCAACTGCCATGTATGTAATGGGCAAAACCCACGCGAGCGGATCAACTCATGGCGATGTTCCACATCGGTGAAGCCTTCGTAGTTCCAGCTATCCATGACCTGGTTCATGCTTTCCAGCACAACAGTGCAGACAGGACAGCCTTCACGCTCGAATGCCTTGCGCAAACTCGCTGCGTCGTGCGAAGTATCTTGAGTCGGTTGTTCCTTTTGCATAGTATTGCCTTCTTCGTATCCTACCCCTTACACCTGAACATGGGGTATAATAGGCTGCGCCCGAAAAGCAGATGAAAGAGGAGCGGAGCCTTTGCCTCCCTTTATGGCTATAGAACGGTGGTAAGGGATAGGCTCCCGAACCCATCTGCGTTTCGGCACATAAAAAACTTCTACACCTTTGTCACGCGCGGTGACAACAACGTGTAGAAGCTATTAGCTATTCAGCCTTATGCGAGCCTCATCGCAGGATGCTATTCTTATCTCACGTATAGTATACAAAATGGCAATATCCAACGTCAAGAGAACTGTTGCCTCATTGCAGACTCCATAAAAAAGTGGTATTCTATTTTCAAGGGATGAAGCTCCCCTTTGGTAAAATCTGAACCGCTGATCACGGCTGATGGCTTCTACGAGAAAAACGTAGGGGCTGTCAGCCTTTTTTATGCGCGTCACTTCTAGAGGGGAGATTCATGATGCCGGTGAACTTTGCGGTAGCAGCATTTGCACCGGTAGCGTTGAACTGTGTGCCTGCATCATGGTCTAGAAGGTGTTTTTCCCATGGCTTTCCAGAGCATCCTTTTTGGAGGATATTCTGAACAAATTCATGAAGTGGCATCGCTCTTCTCTTCGCGCGCTTCCCGAAGAATGCACTCGTGTTCTTTGGCAATCCGTAGGGTAAAAAACTCCTCGATTGAGCCATTTGGCGAACTGAGCCGGTAATCGTACTGCATATGCAACTCTTGGGAGCATTCTGGCAGCAGAAAAACTGCAAAGATTACGGCTGCATCTTCCTGCCCCTGGGGTGACACATACGCCGAAAAAGTTCCTGGTGGCCAGTAGAGCACTACTGTAGGCCAGTCGAGGGTGAGATACTCTTCGTAAATATACTCTCCGTGGGGAACAACTTTCCCTCCTTTCTCAGTCAAGAGTTCTTCCGCTTCCGGTGCTACAGCCTGTACGACCTTGCGTAAACGCTGTCCGAAGATTTGCACCGTAATTTCTTTTTCTTTCTGCCTGCTCATAGATGAATCCTCCGTAAGAGCCGTTGCCACCAGGAACCTGATGGAGCATGTTGGGCTGCAGGAGTAAATTGCGCTGGGGGCAACGAAATATCTTCTTCACCGCTGATAATACGCAACATTCTTTGTGTTTCAGGCCAGTATTCAGGAATGAGTTCGCGTGGGGGTCGCGGGAACCAGTGCGGGCACGACTGGCAGATCAAGGTATTGCGTGGCTGGTTTTGCCCATATAATGAATAAAACCAGCGGCAGGGAAAATAGGCATCAGCAGGACCTTCATGACCAGGCCCTGATCACCGCCATCCTTGACATGTACTACCAGGAGTACTTATACTACCTTTAGGCGAAGAAACTGGCCTTGCGATGAAGCTCGCATAATGCCACACGGCTAATGGCTTCTATATGCTGTTAATCATGCTATCTGTGATTGATGGCTATAGAAGTTTTTTTATGCATTGAAGCGCAGGCTGGTTCCGGATCCAATGCTATATGAAGGAGCGAAGGAAAGTAGTGATGAAACAGTCGTCAATGAAGTCCATAGCGCTGAAGTTTGTCCTGCTCGTCGGCGTTATGAGCTTTTTCGCGGATTTCACCTATGAAGGCTCGCGCAGTATTATTGGCCCCTACCTGGCCATCCTTGGAGCCAGCGCCGCCATCATCGGGGTCGTCACCGGCTTGGGCGAGCTGCTAGGATATGGACTGCGCGTGGTCTCAGGGCGTCTTAGCGACGAGACCGGCCAGTTCTGGCCGATCACCATCGTTGGCTACATCGTGCAGATGTCCTCGGTACCACTCCTGGCCCTGGCCGGAAACTGGCCGGTGGCGGCTTTGTTGATTATCCTCGAGCGCGTGGGCAAAGCAACACGCAATCCACCCCGCGATGTCATGCTCTCTCATGCCGGCAAGCAGATCGGAGGATACGGTTGGGCCTTTGGAATACACGAGGCTCTTGACCAGTCTGGCGCCCTTGTTGGCCCGCTAGCTGTCGCTGCTGTCCTCGCCTTACGCGGCCAATACCGCATCGCGTTTGCCGCGCTGCTTGTGCCTGCTCTCCTGACCCTCAGTATCATGCTCGTCGCACGCCTGACCTATCCGCGGCCGCAAGAAATGGAGGTGAACCCGCCGGACATTCGGACTGGGGGACTACCCCGTATCTTCTGGATCTATCTCGCCGGAGCAGTCCTGGTCGCTGCCGGCTTTGCCGACTTCCCGCTCATCGCCTTTCATTTTGCCAGGACTTCCACCGTCTCGAGCGCTTTGATCCCGGTCTTCTACTCGGTGGCCATGGGCATCGGCGGCCTCGGTTCGCTCGTCTTTGGACGACTCTTTGATCGGATCGGCATTGTTGTGCTGATTCCCCTGACGCTTCTTTCGGCCCTTTTTGCCCCGCTGGTGTTCCTGGGCGGCTTCTGGGTGGCCCTGGCCGGTATCGTGTTTTGGGGACTTGGCATGGGCGTCCACGAGTCGATCATCCCGGCTGCTGTGGCAGAGATGGTGCCACTTCAGCGACGCGCTTCAGCCTATGGCCTCTTTACCACAGGCTACGGCGTGTTCTGGTTCCTGGGGAGCGCCTTAATTGGCATCCTGTACGGTGTGTCGCTGCCAGTGCTCATAGCATTCTCCGTCGTTGCAGAACTCGCTGCAATCCCGCTGTTCTTCATCGTCACGAAACAGTCGGTGCATTGACGACGGCTGCCTGACCGCGCTCGTCTCTAAGTGTCAATAACTGATCGGCCCTAGGCAGGCGATGAGATTAGACATGATTAGTTGACTGGAGGCACAAAGATGATACGCATAGACATTCCCCAGAGGGGGCTGATCGAACTACACCACGCGGTTTTTGATGTCAACGGCACGCTAGCAGTCGATGGATCGCCAATCCCTGGGGTGGTGGATCAATTGCAGGCGCTCGCAGAGCAGCTTTCCTTGCACGCGCTAACGGCAGCAACCCATGGCAACATTGCCGAGCTTGAACGCCTGCTGGGTTTTCCTCTCCAGATCATTGCCAGCGGGGAGGAGAAGTTGCGCTACGTTGAGCAACTTGGACCGGCGAGTGTCGTCGCCTTTGGCAATGGCATGAACGATGTTGGGATGCTGCGTCTGGCTGCTATAGGTGTGGCCATTCTGGCCGGAGAGGGTGTGGCCCTGGCGGCCTTGCAAGCTGCCGATGTGCTGGCCCTGGGCCCGGTAGATGCCATTGACCTGCTGCTGCATCCCAAACGCTTAGTGGCGACGTTACGAGGATGAAGAACCGGTCAACCGCCTCGTGAACGCCATGGCAAACGAGCCCTTCTCGTTGCCGGGGTTGCCGCGCTCAGCAATAAAGTCTGAGACCTGCTTAGTGGCACGCACTGCTGCGGCCACCTCCTGCTTGGCGAGCGTGTAGTGCCGTAAGGCGTCCTCATTATTACCAGGCGCAGGCAATACTTGCTTCACGCAATCACCTCCTCCTGGTATACCGTCTGATTGCTGTCCTGCCAGCATCCTCTGGTAGTTCACGCTTTGGAGAAGAGTTTGTCATCAGAGTTATCCTCCCCTTCCTGTCGCCTTCCGAGGAGCCTCGAATGAGAGTACTACCGCGCTGATGTTATCCTCGCCTCCGGCCTCATTTGCCAGCCGGATCAGCTCCTGACACGCATGTTCTGGCGTATCCCTCAGCACGACCGCAGCAATCTGCTCTTGAGAAAGGGTGCTCCAGAGGCCATCGCAGCACAGCACCAGGTAATCCTTAGCCTGCACAATGCAGGTGGTTATATCAATTTCTGGCTCTAGCGCCTTGTCTTCCCCTAAGGCTCGCAGGAGAATATGACGGGACGGTGAAGAGGGTACATGTTCGGGAGGAATAATGCCAGCTCGCGCCAGTTCTGTCACCATGGAGTGATCCGTGGTGAGACGAGTAATAGCTGGCACGGATACAGGTGAAGGGCGGATCAAGTACGCTCGACTATCTCCCACATGCGCTATAAGCAATTCATTACCTTTGATCACAGCAGCTATACAGGTAGTGACCATGCCAGCATATTCTGGCCTGAGCAGAGCAAGCTTTCGTATCCCAGCATGAGCAGCAAGAAAAGACTGTTTGATGTGCCTGTAAGGGAGAGCCAAGGTATCAGGAACGTTGTATGGAGCCTGCACACTCTGTTGCAATTGAACGTTTTCCTGCTCTAAATCACTGGAGACCGCCAGATCGTAGTAGGCCGCTGCAATGGTTTCGACTGCTACCCGGCTGGCTACCTCACCTGCAGCATGACCACCTGCGCCATCAGCAAGTAGATACAATCGCCCTAATTGATCCAGCAATGTCTGGTCGGGCGGTTCACACAGAGCAATCGCATCTTCGTTCTGCGTGCGCACTCGCCCTATGTCTGAACAACCGGCTGCAATCACATGCAATGCAGGTAGACCGGACGAAGCGCTCGGCTGATACACCCTGTTCCCTCTTAACATTTTAGGTTTTCTAAGAAACATACATGCTGCCCTTCCACGAAGATAGCTTTGCTGGGAGAGGCGCTTTTCTTACCTTTAGAGAAAGTTCAGACAATAAAAACGCTTCTAACAACCAGCAAAACCATTCTGATTGCCGGTCGCTAGAAGCTATCAGCACAAGGCATTTGGCGAGCTTCATCGCCTTTCATTTTCCTCCTCAATTATAGTCACATCTTGAAGCGATTACAAGAGGGGTGCTAGGCATCATCTTCTTTCTCAACGTTTCCTTAGAGATGCGGTGGCCAGCCTCATGACGCGTTCAGCATGTTCTTGCGGGATGAGCACATGCACTGCTGTGGTCACTCCAAGATGTTCCAGGGTGCATTGCAGTTCTACCCCACGCTGCCGGGAGGCCAGGCTGACCGTTTGCAACCGCTCGAGCGGCAACAGCATGGCGTCGTTTCCATACGTCGCCTGTCCCCGTACAACGCGCCTGGCCTCCCTCACCAGTAGTAATTGCCGATCGGTACGAACCAATACCAACGAAGGTTGTTCGTGTGCACCAATGCTCAAGCGTTGCCACCACCTGCTCTCATCTTTTGCCGGCACACCGAGCCACTCGCGCACCAGCTCACCAGTCACCAGGTAGCGCATCACCATATTTTGCCGTTTCAACTCCAGACCCTTAAGAGCCAGGTACCACTCTTGCAGTGAGTGGTCTCGCTCGCGTTTGGCCTTTTCGTCGGGCCGCACTGCAGAGGGAAGTGGCAGGCCATCGATTACCGCCCGTATGTATGCGACAACCGCCAGGAACGCGTCTGTGGCGATCCCGCTATACGGAATGGTGACGCGCTCTAGGCCGTGCGTGGTTGCCATGGCAAGCGTGAGAGCGCAGTCGAGGATGTAGGAGCGCAACTCGAAGTGTATGGTGCGATCAAGCGGGCAGGAGGCAAGGAGGTATCCTCTGCTGGCCGTGGCGGTCAAGGGATCGGTGGGATCCTCGACAACCAGGATGCGCTGTGCCGTCAGGACAAAGGCCCGCCTTGGTCGTTGGATCCGTTTCCACCACGTGAACCACGACCTGCTCTCGATGAACGCATCCTCAACCTGAGGGATGTAGATCGTTGTCAAAACGGTTTCATCGTGTGTAAGATGCTGTTGTGCTACCTCGGCCAAGGGCTCAGTGAGATAGCGGAAAGGGTCGCTCTTTGTCATGGTTATGGGCAATAGGGCATGAAAAAACCTCTACCAGCCGGGTCAATCCTGCTCTTCGGTGGTAGAGGCTATTAGCGCATAGCGCGTTAGGCGAGCCTCATCGCCATAAAATGGAGACGACATTCAGCCTCTCCTTTCAAAGGATTGTACTCATATCGATCACTTCCTGTCAAGCCGAACAGTTCAAGTGTTCGAGGGCCACCACCATCCTTGACATATACAGCCAGGAGTACTTATACCACCTTTAGGCGAAGGAACCGGCCTTGCGATGAAGCTCGCATAATGCCATACGGCCTCTTTACCACACGCTACGGCATCTTCTGATTCCTGTTCGCAAAAACTTAATGCCTGGTAGTATTGTGCCTGGCACGATGATATAATGCCGGTATTGAGAGGCGCAAATAAAGAATTGGATGCAGGGGGCACACAGCGTTATGACAGAGATCATATTCAGGGGTATTTATCCTCCCGTTCCCACCTTTTTTGATCAGTGGGAAGACCTTGACCTCAGGACGTTTCAGCGGCATATTTCGCGGCTGGCGGGGAGCGGGATTGCCGGATATGTGCTGATGGGGTCGAATGGCGAAGCGGTTCACTTGAGCAGCGATGAACGAGGCAGGCTCATTGAGACTGCGCGCGAGGCGGCAGGCCTGGACGTGCAGATTCTCGCGGGGTGTGGCGAGCAATCGACCCGGGCTACGATCATCAATTGCGAGCAGGCGGCGCGCTGTGGGGCTGATGCAGCGCTTGTCCTGCCGCCTTTTTACTACAAAGGGCAGATGGATGCTCACGCGCTGATTACTCATTACCAGGCGATAGCCAGTCGCAGCCCGATCCCGGTTGTGATCTATAATATGCCTGCCAATACGGCGGGTCTCGATCTCGATGCCGCAACGACCTGTACAATTGCCGCGCATCCTAACATTGCTGGTATCAAGGACAGCGCGGGGAATATGGCAAAGCTGGCCCAGATTATCGCGACTATGTCAGAGGAAGGTGGTGATCGGCGGGCGCGGCAATTCAGCGTCCTGGCGGGAAGCGCCGGGTACCTCTTGCCGGCCCTCTCTGTAGGAGCGGTGGGAGCAGTTGCCGCGCTTGCCAACGTCTTTCCACGCGAAGTTTGCCGCGTCCAGGAACTGTTCGAGGCCGGCAGGCTGGAAGAGGCTCGCGTGCTACAGGGGCAGCTTGTTCCTGCGAATGCCGCCGTTACCACAATCTACGGCGTCCCTGGACTCAAAGCAGCCCTTGAGCTGACGGCGGGATATGGCGGCCCTCCTCGCTCTCCTTTACAGGTATTGAGCGGGCAAGGACGCCACCACCTTGCAGAGCTGCTCAGTTATGTGCGCCCACTTGAATAGCTTAGTCCGGGCGATAGGCGTAGGGGCCTATCAGGAGGGCTAAAGGTGATTGACTGACCGAGTGGTAGCCTGAAGAGGTGACAGTAAAAGTCTGGTAGCCGGCAAGAGCCTCGTCGCTACAATTGGACTGGGTACACCAGTACAGCTCGACCGCGCCCTGTGCAGCAACTTTGTATGTTTCAGAGAAGTAGCCGTAGCGATCTTGTATGATAGCGAGCGGTGAACTGGTCTTGGCCAGAGTGCCATCGACGTACCATTTGCTCTCTGCAAACCCTGAAGGAGCGCTTGAGGAGATGTGAAAACTGGCATAGATTGTCTGGCCCACAGTAAATGTATTTGACAAGGTGGTAGGTTGAGCAGTATTGCTATCTACTGCGCTGGCCATCTCTAAA
This sequence comes from Chloroflexota bacterium, assembly GCA_902812455.1. Next base: position 19,554 of record CADDZH010000004.1, read on the forward strand.
TTAGAGAGGTTAGCTGCGGCGGTCGAGTCAATGGAGTTGCCTGAAGGGGACTGTCCTGGGGGAGTGGTAGGCGTAGCTGTGGCATTGTTCGCAGCGCTTTTTCCAATTTCGACTGCAGCGACAATAGCGCCAACACAGAGAAGGGCAACGACGAGGAGCACGAGACCAACGATCAAGCCAACCCTGCTGCGGCGTTTTGGTTGCTGTGGGGGAGCGCCAAAGCCACCTGGTTGAGGTGGCGGCGCGTATTGGTACTGCGGTGGAGGCGGAGGCGGTGCACCGTACTGAGTTTGTGGCGAGGGCACAGGGCTGCCATAGGTATAGTTATCAGGTGGCGGGGCGTACTGTGCTGGCCCGGCTCCACTATAGGGACCTGAGGGTGCTGCAAGGACTGTCGGGTCATACTGTGATGGGCTTCCAGGGCTTGCCGCATTATAAGGGGTGGGTGCTCCACATCTGGGGCATGTTTGAACTCCTGGTGGCAAATTTGCTCCACACGAATTGCAATTCATAGCTTCTCCTGACTAGGGTAAATAATTATTGCTCTTTTTCTCAGTATAATTGCAAGAGCAAGAAGCTCAAGAGGGCTATAGCATAGCATGTCTCGTTGAGTTTGCCAAGAGGAAAAACTGTTCACTTTTTCACTTTTTGGAGGTTATTTTTTCACTTTTTCTAATTCTATGGGCCGGTGCTGTTCCGGCATGCTGACCCATTACTTGACAGCGTAAGCCAGGTCTATCTACAATTACAAATCAGATAGGTGATGATCTATCCCCTTGTGGAAGAGTAGGAAGTAAGGCAGGGAAAAGGTGAGACTTGGGAGCGAAGTGCAGCGGGTGCTGGCGCAGCATGCGGCCAGATTGCGTGCCTGCTTACAACATGTCACCGGCGATAGGGAAGGACCGGAAGAAGGGAGCGATGCCTGGCTTCTGCTCAATGCCCTCACCGGCAAAAGTGACCTCGCACTCTCTACACGCTTTGAGCAATCGGGTCGCTGGCTGGCAGAACATGATGGAAAGCTAGATGTGCGGCTGCAGGGCTTGCAGCGCTATATTGACGCGCTTATCTCCGAATTGAAAGACCTGTTTGCTCAAGTTCCTCTTGCGAAAGAAGAGGACAGACCTCACCTGCTGTTAGAAGCTATCTCCTACCTTTATGAATTGCAATCGACCTGTGTGCAGGCCCTGACTCGTGGGTATCAGGGTGTTATAGACCAGGCCTCGATTGAACAACTAGAGTTGATGCAACAGTTGGAGCAGCGTTTTGTGGCTCTACAGCGCATCAATGGAGTGAGCAATTCTTCGATGGACCTGGATCAAACGCTGGAAATAATCACGAAAGTCGTTGCAGAAGAACTGCGTGCGGAACTTTGCTCTATCTTCTTTTATGATGAGCTCCAGCGTATGCTGACGCTGCGGGCGACAAATGGGCCGCGTCCCTGGGGTGGGCTGCACTTTACCCTGCGTCTTGATGAGGGGTATAGCGGATGGGTAGCCGACCAGGGGCGTCCTTTGCTGGTACAGGATGCCCTTAGCGACCCGCGCTTCGCAGTCGAAGCCCGTGCCTACGATAGCGAATATCGCGGGCTGCTGGCGGCGCCGATCATCTTTTTTGGGGACACGGAGCGGCTGATTGGCGTGATCAGTGTGCAATCAACCGAGGCACGAGATTTTACGAGCCAGGAACGCATTTTTGTGGAAGTGGTAGCTGGCATTATCGCGATCAATGTTGAAAATGGGCGCCTGCACGAGCAGACAGATGAACAACTGCGGCGTAAAGTTCACGAGCTTGCCACGATTCACCGTGTTTCTTCGATCATCGCCTCGACACTGAACCTGAATGAGGTGCTGCAAATTATCGCAACGCAGGCCGTCCATCTGTCAGGCGCAGAGCGGTCATGCATTTTCGAGCTGGATGCGGATAGGCAGCATTTGCACGTTGTTGCGCATCATGGACTGGATGATACCGCTGTGCGGGGAATGCACCTGCAGGTTGGGCAATGTTGCGCGGGCAGGACGGTCGAAAGCGGGCTTCCAACTACGGCTGTGGACTGTTGCCAGGAAGATAAAGGCTGCTTTATTGCTCATGATCCTGGTGTCTCTCCTGAAATTCACTCTACCTTATGCGTGCCTTTGCAGGTCAAGCAGAAGGTGCTTGGCTGCATCTGCATCTATAGTAGCCATCGCCACCTGCTTTCAGACGAACAGATGCAATTAGTGATTACCTTTGCCAATGAGGCAGCCATCGCTATAGAGAACGCGCGTTTGTATGAAGAGACAAGGCAAGGACTGGAGCTAAAATCGGCTTTATTGCGCGAGCTGCATCATCGCGTCAAGAACAATCTGGCTACGGTTGCCGGCATACTTTCATTGCAGCGGAGGCGAACCAGGTCGCTTGAGGCGCGCGATACGCTTGCCGAGAGCGTTAACAGGGTACAGGGTTTAGCGGCTACCCATGATTTGCTCTCACATGAGGATGTGAGCGAAGCGCGCGTCGATGACATTGCCCGCAAGATTGTGGGAGTGGCCAATGCCAATTTGCGCCCGCCTGAGACACAGATTACCTTTGTGGTAGAGCCTTGCCCGGTCGTGATTCCATCGCGTGCCGTGACCATTCTGGCGCTTGTGCTGAATGAGATGGTTTCAAACGCGATAAAGCACGGTATGGCGGGCGTGACAGAAGGGACGGTGACCATTCGGGGGTACGAGGAGGATGGTATGGTTGTTGTCCAGGTGATCGATACAGGAGCCGGGCAGAAGAGGTGGGAAGCGTTGGAAGAAGAGAACAGCGAGGGCTTAGGGGTCTCTCTGATCAAAAATCTTATCGGCGATCTCGGTGGCCACTACAGATTGCGACGAGACGAGACGACAGCGCAAACCGTGGCAGAAGTACGATTTCCGCTTGCGAGGCGCCGTAGCCAGGTAGCGCGCAGGGCGGGGACAACGGTCTATACGCAACCGGCAGAGGTGGCTGAGTAAGCACCCTATGGGGGATAAAGACCTGGAAGGCAAGGATGCCCGAAGGAGAGAAATAACGTGGACGAAATGCAGCAAAAGTCAAGGATACTGGTGGTAGAAGACGAGGCCGATATTCAGATTGTATTATGCGTGTATTTGAAATATGCGGGTTTTGAGGTTCGAGGGGTTAGTAATGGGCAGGAGGCGATCCATGCTATAGCGGAGTTCAATCCGCAGCTTATCGTGTTAGATATGATGATGCAGCCGGTGGATGGATGGGAGGTGCTCAACTGGCTGCAGGCTAACCCACATACCGCCCCTATAGCGGTGATTGTATTGACGGCGTTGAGTCATATTGCGCACCAGGTTCACGGGCTTGAGGAGGGTGCTGTTGAGTATATAACCAAACCGGTACAGCCATCTAAACTGGTGGAGCGGATTCGTGCTATCCTCTCGCTCAGCGAGGAGCAGCGCGGGCTTTTGAGGCATAGGCGAATGGAGGAGCAGCGCAAGGTGCTAGACAGTCTTTATGCGCCTCAACCCGATGAGTTTATTTATTAACTCAAAAGGGGACTAGAGTGGATTGCCGCATCTGGTACAGAAGCGGTTGCTAATCTGATTGGTTTCGGAGCAGACACGACATTGTTTGAGAGGGAAACCGCATCTGGTACAAAAGCGCATGTTGGGTTTATTGAGATAGCGGCACTTGGGGCAGGGGTAGAGAGGCATAGTAGCGGCCCGGCTGAGATCAGTTTCAGTTTCTTTGCGTGTGCGTGCGATGTGTTCGAGCGCCTCGCCCATCTCCCTGGCTCGTTGATAGCGTTGTGAGGGATGTTTCCTCAAAGCTGTCTGGATGACCTGAGCTACTGCTGCATCTATGTGCGGGTTGATGGTAGAGGGGTGAGGGGGTATTTCATAGATGTGGCTATGGGCTAGAGCAGGGTAGTTATCGGCCAGAAAGGGGAGACGGCCGGTGAGAGCCTCAAAGAGTATCACACCGAGGGCATAGATATCTGCTCGCCCGTCAACGGGTTCCCCACGGCATTGTTCTGGGGACATATATTCGGGTGTTCCCACGCCGGCTCCCTGCCGGGTCAATTGCCGCGTTTCGGCGAGGAGTTTTGCGATGCCAAAATCAGAGAGGATGGGCCGGCCTGAGCGATCCAGGAGCACGTTAACGGGTTTGACATCACGATGAATAACGCCGTTATCATGCGCGTAGTCAAGAGCGTTGGCGAGCTGGACAAAGATGGGGGCCGCTTCTACGATATCCATTGTCCTACCGAGGCTTTGCAACTGGTCGAGACGCTGCCTGAGGGTGCCCCCATTGACAAATTGCATCACGATATAGAGATGCCCGTTGTATTCGCCTGTATCGTGAACGGTGACAATATTCGGATGGGACAGGCGGGCAACGAGAAGCGCTTCTCGCTTGAAGCGTTCAACAAAATTGTGGTCGGTAGCAAACCAGGGGGCAAGAACCTTGACAGCGACCTCGCGTTCAAGGTTCTCCTGGTATGCTTTGTAGACACGGGCCATGCCACCCTGACCAAGCGGGGCCAGGATTTTATAGTTTCCAAGCGTCAGGCCAATAAGATCGTCTCGTTGCACGCTAGCTCATGGGCAAGGAGCGGTTGCAGGTGCTTTTGCTCTGTGCCCACCTCCCCAGGATATAGGAACGATGAAACAAGCTTCAGGCTAGCGCTTGTTGAAGACGAGCACGGTCTGGCCGAGCTGGATTCTATCTCCATCCTGGAGGGGATATGTCTGATACTTGTTGACTACCTGGCCATTGACCCTCGTTCCATTGGCGCTCCCCTCATCTTTCAGAGCGTAGACGCCGTTGCCCATATTGATGATCTTGGCGTGCAGGCGCGAGACAGCCAGGTCTTCCAGGAAGATATCGCTTTCGCGGCTGCGCCCGATGCTCAATTCGTTCTTGCGCATTTCGTAGACGCGCCCAGGGTCTTTGCCCTCTTCGATGCGCACAAAGCCGGTGGTGCCCGGTGAGCCGGTAGGGCGCAGCATGGTTTTATCGTTGTCGGCGCCCAGCATGGTGGCCTGGGCCTGATCAGGCGTCATTGCGGGCGTGCCGGCCCCGGCTCCTGCCTGCTGCCAGGGAGGCATAGCGGCGTTGCCGGCAGGCGCGGAAGAAGCGGGAGCAAATGGTTGGGAAGGCTGGCCCCAGGCTCCCTGTGACTGCGCCCAGGGATTATTGGCAGGTGGCTGGCCCCAGGATGGGCTGGAACCCCCTGTGTTGTAGGCCGAGGGGGGCTGTTGTGGTTGAGCAGGAGGATTACCCTGCGCGCCCCAGGCTGGTGCCCCTTGCTGTAAAGGAGCAGGCTGCTGTGGAAATGCGGTGGCATCCCAGGGTGTCTGGCCTCCTGGTGGGGTATTTCCTGCCTGCTGGGCAGCAGCAGGCGTGCCCCAGGAACTACCAGATGAGGGCTGGGCAGTGGAAGGAGCGCCCCAGCCCGGCTGCTGAGCGGGAGTACCCCAGCCAGCTTGCTGTTGTGAGGCAGCAGGCGTACCCCAACCTTGCTGCTGGGGAGAAGATGCGCCCCAGGGGTTGGCCGGTGCTTGTTGGGCTGGCGAGGGAGCGCCCCAGCCTTGCTGCTGGGGGGAAGAAGGAGCGCCCCAACCTTGTTGTTGACCTGAAGAGGGAGCGCCCCAACCTCCTTGTTGCTGGGCCCCGGATGGAGCTCCCCAGGCGCCCGCTTGTGGCTGCCCCCACTGGTTATCTGCACCGCCCCCCATGGCCTGCTGATTCCATCCTCCTGGCATACCCTGCTGCCAATCTGAAGTACCGCTGCCCGCGGCGCTCCCCTTCTTCTTTCCGGTATTGCGGAAGAGAAAAATGGCTGCCGCCAGGATAATTACCGCCAGCACCAGGGCTGCGACGATAATCGTACTTGTGCTTGTGATAGACGAAAAAAGACCCAAAACAAGAAAGTCTTTCATGTTATTCACCCCTCTGATCGTAAGACCGGCCCTCCTCGACCGTTCACGGATAGATACCCAATAAAGGGTATCTTACCACTGTCTGCACTTTAACACGACACTAAGCCTTATTGCAATTCAAACCGTACCTCGACACCGCCAAAGCGGAGGATATCTCCGTCTTTCAGCACATGCTCTTCATGTGGTGCCAGGATTACGCCATTTAAGCGAGTCTTATTCAAGGCATTGAGATCCTCAACGGTATATGTTCCCTGCTGGTTCCTTAAGTACGCATGGCGGCGTCCAACCGTCTTATCCGCCAGGTTAATTTCAGGGAAGATACCAAGGTTCGGGTCCTGGCGTCCAACAACCATCAGCTCTCCCGAAAGAGGGATAAGCTGCCCGCTAGAGAGAACTACAATGCGCGCCTGTTTTTGCGGAACAACCGGCGGCTTGCCCGAGCCATTTTCTCCTGCTTTTTGTTCGTACACAGGCTCCGCGACTCGCTTATGCTGCGGCATGGCCTGGATACGTTCCTGTAATTGTTCGAGAGCGGCAATAAAATCGCGCGGGTTCTGGAAGCGATCTGCCGGTGATTTTGCCATAGCCTTCTGCATGAAGAGATCAACGTCTACCGGCAGGTCATGGCGCAGGCGGCAAAGCGAGGGAACTTTTTCATTCATGTGTTTGATGACGATATCGACTGCCGTTTCCCCTTCGAAAGGCGGTCGCCCCGCCAGCATCTCGAACAACACTGTGGCAACCGAATAGAGATCAGAGCGGGTATCGGCTGAACGCCCACTCTCCGCCTGCTCAGGAGAGATGTAATAGGCGGTACCCATAAATACATTGGACTGCGTGAGTGTGATAGTTTCCCGGCTTCGCGCCAGCCCGAAGTCGGTGATCTTCACAACATCCTTGCTGTTGATCAGGATGTTTTGCGGTTTAATATCCCGGTGCACTACTCCCTGCTTATATGCTGTATCCAGCCCTTCGGCGATCTGCCGCGCGTAGTTAAGAGCGCGCAGGGGTTCCAACTGGCCCTGATTGATCATATAGTACTTCAGGTTCTGGCCATCGACATAATCCATGACGATAAAGTGCATGATGTTGTCATTACCATAGTCCACAATGCGCACAATATGGGGATCGCTGAGGTTCAAAAGGATGTGAGCCTCTCGTTGGAAACGAGCCAGTAGCTCGCCATCGGTGGCAAGCTCGAGATGCATGACCTTGACTGCATAGATGCGGTTATTTTCGGTGTCGCGCGCAATATAGACGGTGGCGAAGCTGCCTCGCCCGCGCTCATCGATCAGTTTGTAGCGATTTTTGATGACGTGACCGATCATGTCACCGTTCATACATGCCTTCTCCTGGTTGCAAAGGGCGATTGGTTGCCTGGGGCGATGGTGATTGCAAAGAGCGATGGCAGAGCTTGCCTCTGCCACTACCATAGTTGCAAGGTGACCTTTCTTTTCCCGGCTATTATAACATTATTCACTACAACATGTCATGCTAGTTTTCCCTGTTTCCCGTTTCTCTAGACTCTGGTGAGAATTGCCCTCGAACTATACAAACGGAACAGGTGAAGGATTGCGCCAGAAATGGGTAGACTCTCCTACATGAAAACGTTCCTGGGCTATTATATCACTGATCGGGGGTTAATAGTAGAGGTGAGCGATCTTTTGCCCGTCAATATCCCCTGAACATCTCGCTGATGCTCTCTCTGTTATGAATGCGCTTGATCGCCTCACCGAAGAGGGAAGCCACAGAGACGACCTCGATCTTTTCCGAGAATGTGACGGGCTGATTTTCGACCGTATCGGTGATGATCAGTTGCTTAATAGGACTTCTATCTATGCGCTCGATACAACCCGGCACCAGCACCCCGTGCGTTACAACAGCATAGACCTCTTTTGCGCCCTGATCGATAAGCTGCTCTGAAACACCTGCCAGAGTCCCGCCGGTGATAGTGAAGTCATCCACAATCACAGCCGTTTTGCCTTTTACGTCGCCGATGATATGTAAAATGGCAGCTTGCTCATCGTGAGCGATGCGCTCTTTATCGGCAATGGCAATGGTGCTGCCGAGCGCGGAGGCGTACTTGCGGGCCTGCTTGGCAAAGCCTACATCGGGAGAGACAATAATCATGTCTTCCAGTTTTTTTGCCTGGATGCACTTAGCCAGAATAGGCAGCGCGTACAGGTTATCGACGGGCAGGTGGAAGAAGCCCTGGATCTGGGCAGCGTGCAGATCCATAGTAACGACGCGATCTGCTCCGGCGACTTCAATGGTGTCAGCACAGACACGGGCGCGAATAGAGACGCGAGGTTCATCCTTCTTATCGCCCTTCGCATAACTGAAGTAGGGGATAACGACGGTCACCGATTCGGCCCCGGCGCGTTTGAAGGCGTCGATCCAGAACAGCAATTCCAGGAAGTTGTCGTTTGCGGGAAAGACCGTTGACTGGACAATGTAGACCCGGCGCCCGCGCACATTCTCTAAAATGCGCACAAAGATGTTGCCCTCTGAAAAACGCAGGGTTTCGTTCTTCCCTTGCTCGATATGGAGATAAGCGCAGATGCGAGCGGTCAGGCGGCGGCTTCCGCTCCCAGCGAATACCAGGATATCATCGTAACTCATTGTGCTGTGTCCTCTTCGTCCTCTTCAAAACGCCCACCCAGGTGTTTGGCCAGAAATTTTTCTGCTGCTGCATAGAATTTCAGGCGATTTTCGGGTTTGGCAAAGCCATGCCCTTCGTCTGGGAATAGCATATACTCGTAGTCAATGCCCTTCTTTTTCATGGCCTCGACGATCTGTTCGGATTCTGCCTGCTTGACCCTGGGATCATTGGCTCCCTGGGCAATGAGGATGGGAATCTTGATCTGATCAACTCTGAAGAGGGGTGAGCGCGACTTCAAGAACTCTGCCTCTGTATCTGGATTGCCAACGCGCCTGTACAAAGATGCCAGGAAAGGGGTCCAGTAAGGGGGAATGCTCTTGATAAGCGTAATCAGGTTGCTGGGGCCCACGATATCTACCGCACAGCAAAACAGATCGGGGGTAAACGTTGCCCCCACGAGGGCTGCATAGCCGCCATAGGATCCGCCGTAGATGGCAACTTTCCTGGGATCGGCGATGCCCTGCTGGATGGCCCAGTTGACGGCATCGACCAGGTCGTCGTGCATTTTGCCGCCCCATTCCCTATCGCCAGCGTTGAGGAATTTTTTGCCATAGCCGGTAGAACCGCGATAATTGACTTGCAGGCAGGCATAGCCGCGATTCGCCAGCCACTGCGCCTCCGGTCGATAGCCCCACATATCGCGCGCCTGCGGGCCCCCATGTACATTGAGCACGAGTGGGAGATTTTTAGGTTCTAGACCAGGGGGCAAGGTGAGGTAGCCATGAATGGTGAGGCCATCCCTGGCCGTAACCGAGATGGGTTCCATTGTTGCCAGCGTGTAGTCGTTCAACGCGGGCTGGTTGTCGAAGAGGAAGGATGCGGAGCGCGTTTTCCTGTTGTAGGCATAGAAGGGCACGGGGCCATTGTCCAGGGTGAATGCCACGACCCAGGTGGTATCGGCATTATCGCGGCTGGTAACGAAGAAGTCGCCGCGGTGAATTTCGCTGATCATGTCGAAATCGAACCTGATGGATTCGTCTATGATCACCCATTCGACACGCTCTCTGGCAAAAGCAACTGCTTGAATCTCATATGTATCGGGGTCGGTCATGGCATCGCTGACATCATATTGAGGGTCTTCCGCAATTACCGTTGTATCTCCGGTAGCGATATCCAGTTTTACCAGGCGACCGGTATTCGCATTGCGGGCATCTACAAGATAGAGAGATTGGCCATCTTGCGTGAAACCGACGGGGAAGCTGTTTTCGGCGTCATCGGGAGTCCAGGTCAGGATCGTGCGCCACTCGGCCTGCTCGTTATCGCGAACCAGTACCGCTCTACCGCCATCAGGCGTCATGGCTAATGCGCCACGAACCTTGAAGTTGGCGTCGGCATACCAGGCGGCAACGTTGCCGGGATTTTTGGCGATCATGTCCAGTTGGCCGGTGATGAGATCGAGGTGGTAGACATCGTGCAGTCTCTGATCGTCTTTGTTCAGCGCAATCAGCAGTTCGTCGGGGAAGTGTTTATCGACTTCGACGATGCGGGCCTGCACGTTCTCGAACGGCGTCAGGTCTCTCGTTTCATGGGTTTCAAGATTGGTAGCGTACAGGCGCCAGTTTTCGTTGCCGCCAATATCCTGGATATAGAGGATGTGTTTGTTGTCTTTAGCCCACAGATAGAAGCGAATGCCTCTATCGGTGTCCTGCGTCACGGGCTGGTAGTCGTCGCTGCCAATTGTGCCAACCCAGACGTTGAGGACATTGTTGACAGGCGCCAGGTACGCCATTCTGGTGCCATCGGGCGAGATTTGCGGGCTGGTCTTATCTGGATTGCCAAATAGGATGGTTCTTGGGATAAGTTTTACTGTGAGTGCTGAGTTAGTCATTTTTGCCTCTTTATTCTGGTTATGTATGGAGGGCCAGGGCGACCGCAAGGGTCGCCCCTACCATATACGATGATGCGAACCGCCGATTTGTGGTGGAACTCTCATTTTTAGTATAGAATCGCACTGGCCTGCTGATTAAATGGTGGACGAGGCCTTCTTGCCTTTTCATTGTACCACGAATAAGCGCTGTTTCTCATGGATTATACAGCCATGTGATATAGTCAAGAGGATGAGAAAAGGCTGTTTAGCACTTAATGGAGGGATATGCATGGATTTTGAATACTCAGATAGGGTGAAGGGGCTGCTGAAACAACTGGGCGATTTTATGGATCGCTATATTTACCCAAACCAGCAACTTTATCGCGAACAGATCGTGGCATCCGGTAATCCGCACCATCATACTGAGATTGTGGATGAGTTAAAAGCAAAGGCCAGAGCAGAGGGCCTCTGGAATCTCTTTTTGCCGGATAAGGAGTACGGAGCGGGGCTGACCAACCTGGAATATGCACCCTTAGCGGAGATGATGGGGCGCGTGAGCTGGGCTTCGGAGGTGTTTAATTGCTCGGCGCCGGATACGGGGAACATGGAGATACTGGCCCAATTCGGCACGCCAGAGCAGAAAGAGCGCTGGCTGCTTCCGCTGCTCAATGGCGAGATTCGTTCAGGATTTGCTATGACGGAGCCGGATGTTGCCAGCTCGGATGCCACGAATATCCGCTTTTCTATACGGCGCGAAGGTGATGAGTATGTGCTGAATGGTCGCAAGTGGTGGATTTCGGGGGCAGCGCGCGAGCGGTGCAAGATTTTTATTGTGATGGGCAAGACCAATCCAGATAATCCTGATATACACAGGCAGCAGAGCATGGTGCTGGTGCCAAGAGATACGCCCGGCCTGGCGATTGTGCGCAATCTAGCGGTGATGGGCTATATCGATAACGAGGGCCACTGCGAGCTGTTATTTGAGAATGTGCGCGTTCCGGTGAGCAATTTGCTGGGCGAGGAAGGCAGCGGCTTTGCCATTGCGCAGGCGCGGCTTGGGCCGGGGCGCATCCATCACTGCATGCGTGCAATTGGGGCAGCGCAGTACGCTCTTGAGTTGATGTGCCAGCGCGCCACGTCGCGTGTGGCCTTTGGCAGGCCGCTGGCCGAGCAGGGAGTGATCCAGGAATGGATTGCGCAATCGCAACTGGAGATCGAGCAGGCGCGGCTGCTGACGCTGAAGGCTGCCTGGATGATCGATACAATGGGCAAGAAGGCCGCGCAGAAAGAGATTGCCATGATCAAGGTAGTTGCTCCCCAGGTTATGACCAACGTGGTCAATCGGGCCATGCAGGTATTTGGTGGCGCGGGCCTGAGCGATGATTTCCCGCTGGCTTCGATGTGGGCGCATGGACGCACGTTGCACATCGTCGATGGCCCCGACGAAGTGCATAAGCGGTCGATCGCCAGGATGGTTATGCGCGAGCTGGCGCAATAATGAGCCTGAACAAATGAGGCAGCCTATCAGATGTCATCCTGAGCGGGTGAGCCGAAGCCCTGAACGCGCGTGAAGGGGAAGAATCTCCATTGATCGGCAGCGGATGTTTCGCTTCGCTCAACATGACATGTCCGGCCTTTTCTGGTGATTGAGGAATTATGTTTATTTGAACCTTACCTAACATTCATAATCCGGCCCTTATGCGACGGAGGCTTTCCAATGAGAAAAGCGTGCGAGCTGGAAGCGCTCAAGCGATACCGGCGGGTCTGTTTCGCAGAGCAGGCTACAGAGGATTTCTCCCAGGAGCGGGCCAAATTTAAAGCCATGCCCACTCAGGCCGGTAGCAAAGACAATGCGTGGGTCATCTGGAAGGCGGTCGATAATAAAATCCTCGTCGGGTGTCACATCGTACATGCAGGAGTCGATTCTCGCCAGCGTTGCTTGCTGGAGCGCAGGCAGCAGTTCGCGCAGTCTCCTGGCTATGTTAGTGACTACAAGTTCATCAGGTGGAAGAATATCATCAGGCCTGGTAGGCCGCCCGAAGGCATGTGAAGCAGCCTTCAGCCAGTATGGGCCAGAGCCCTGAGCCATCTTATGCAAGGGGAAGCCGTAGAGGTCATCCATCATAAAGGCGGGAAAACTGTTCACGCCATAAGATGAGAGCGGCAGCCCGGCAAAATACAGGATATACTGGCGTGTTAAGCGCACCGGCAGGTGTAGATCAGCGAGCAGGTGATGCACCCAGGGGCCGATAGCAAGTACCACCCGGTCAGCCGCAATTTCATCACCGGTACTTGTATGGAGACGTACCGGGCGGTTATGGTTCTCATGAGTGAAATGGGTGACGCAGCAGGACTCATAGATAGTTCCACCCAGGTCAAGAATACATGCTTTGAGTGTTTGCAAGCATGTTGAAGCGTGTAAGATGCCTGCTTCAGGGTTATAGGTGATGAAATCTGCGCTATCTACTGCAAATTGCGGGAAGCGCTGCTTGCAGCTCTGCCTGGAAAGGCGTTCTGCCGCTATACCCAGCTCTTGCATGATGTGAAAGCTTGCCTTTGGGGATGTGTCGCCACTTGCACCGAGGGTAAGCACACCTGTTCGAGTATACAAGGTGCGCCTCGAGCAACACTCGAGGTGTTTCCAGCGTTGTAAGCTCAAGCCTACCATGTGCGAATAGAAGAGATCAGGGCCATACCCAAAACGTAGCAGTCGTGAAATACCATGAGAAGTCGCGCGGTGATGATCTACAGCTTCTTGCTCTAAAATAGTCACCTGCTGGACACCGCGCGAAAGCAAGGCGTAAGCGGTGGAGAGACCAACAATGCCAGCGCCGACAATAACGATTCGTTGGGGGGACATGCTCGTTTTTTCCTCTCTAGCTCTTTATTGACGAGGATGATTATAGCAGAAAATGCAGCAAAAGTCAATAAAAAGTTACAAAAACATTTAGCAGAATATATTGCCAATAAAGTAATCATTTTCGTATAATATGTAATCACACTGTAATAGCATTGTATATACGACAGAAGCGACAAAGTGTGAGAGGTGGACAACAGGAACGAGCAAATGGGAGCTTTTCTTGTGATCCTGATGCTCGATTCTTGTTGGCAAATAGCGTACAATTGGATTATGTTAACGATATGACAAGGTTCAACTGAACCTGACAATGCCTCAATGAACAGAAAAGTCTGGACATGTCATGGTGATCGAGGGAGCCGCAGCCCTGAGCCCATTCGCTTCGCTCAGGGGAAACTCCGCGAAGGGGAAACATCTGAGCCGATCGACAGAGATCCTTCGCTTCGCTCAGGATGACATGCCTGAACCTTCCCTAACGATATAGATGGGATGGTAAAAACATGAACGGGGATAGAACCGGCAAGCGATTGTATATTGCGCCGGCAAGCTTGATTCGAGGGGCGCCCTCATTGCCTTCTTCAAAGTATTACACCCTGCGCTATGTGCTGGCGGCGGCGCTTGCTCAAGGGGAAAGTGAGGTATCATTTCCGGCAGCCAGTGAGGACAGTGAAGCGCTCTATCGAGGATGCCGGGCATTAGGAGCGAGGCTTTCATGGCATGATGAGCGACAGCAGGTGTTACGTGTGCGTGGGGTAGAGCGCCCGTATAGCCCGGAGCCGGTCATCATCAACGTGGGGAATGCAGGAGCCGTGTTGCGCTTCCTGCTCGGCATTGGGGCGCTGCTTCCTGAAGTTACCTTCGTGACCGATCATCCCCAATCTCTGGGTAGGCGACCCAATCGCGAGCTGTTAGAGGCATTGACGGCGCTGGGGGCGGTTTGCGAAGGGACAGGCGAAGAAGGATATCTGCCAATTACTATTCGCGGGGGCAAGTTGCATGGTGGACAGGTGAGTATTTCCGGCGAGCGCAGCTCGCAATACGTGAGTTCGCTGCTCTTCCTGGCCCCACTGCTGGATGAGCGACTGGATATTGACGTTATCGACAGTTTGAGATCACAGGCGTTAATACAAGTCACGATTCGTGTATTGAACGAGGCGGGGATATATGTCGAACAAGATGATACATTTCGGCATTTCTCAATTCCTGCGGGGCAACGTTACCTGCCGCGAAAGTATGTCGTGCCAGGAGATTATCCCTCTGCGGCAGCATTGCTGGCTGCTTGCGCCGTAGCGAGCGACCCTGCCAGCGAGATACGTCTTTCGCGCCTGCGGCCTGGAGAAGAAGATGGGGAGGCCTTGATCGAGGCGCTGCAAGCGATGAGCGCTGGTATTCGGAGGGATGGCGATACGCTCACGCTGCGTGGAGGGAGGCGCTTAGGCGGAATAGAGATGGATGGTGATAGGGCTATTGACTGCGTTCCAGCACTGGTGGCGGCTGCCTGTTTTGCGGAAGGTGAGAGTGTATTCTATAATGTTGAGGGCCTGCATTATAAAGAATCTGATCGTATCACTGACCTGTGTGCCGAGCTGCGGCGAGCGGGCTGCATAGTTATGCCTGAGCAGGATACGATTATTGTGCGCGGGCAACCGCAGGGAATTGAGGGCGGTGTGGTTGTGGATGGGCACGGTGATCACCGTTTACTGATGGCGCTGGCCATTGTGGGTTTGCGCAGCCGCAGGGGATTGACGCTGCAGGGCGTCGAACATGTGGCAAAGAGTTATCCCCATTTCTTTGAAGATTTGCGGCGGCTGGGAGTTGATATCAGATAGACGTCCGAATATGTTAAAATGATAAAGGTGATCATTGCTTGACCTGAGTAAGAGCGGGGATTGTGTTGCGTGGTATGTAAGAGTGCGAGCGCATGCCGCCTTTGAAAGGAAATGAGCATGTATAGGTTCAAGGGCTTTGATAGCGCCGAGTGCGGGGATAGCATGTCTGCACTTGAGTCCGCCGTTAATGCCTGGATGGAATCTGAGCGCCCGCGTATTCGCCATGTAAGCCAGTGCATACGTGGCGAGCATATTTTGCTCAGTTTTGTCTATGAGGATACGCGAGAATTGGAGCAGCGCCTTTCTATGTCCACCCAGATGTCGAGCGCCAGGTCCAGGTTCTTCGATGATGAATATGAAGAGCGACCAACCAATCCTCGTATTCCTGCGACATCGCCGCCCATGCATTAAAAGATACTCAAGTAGCGAACACCGTAGTAACACGAAACCATGTAGAGAGAATGGCTATCCCATACCTTGTTTATGCGACTCCTGAAGGAGATGTGCGCGAAGAATGCCGTTTACAGGCGCTTGCTTTCGATAAGCAACCAGTAGGGACAAGCGATCTGATACCTTTGCCAGATGGAACAACGCTTTCCATGCTGCCTGGCCGGCTGGCGGTTGGGCTGAAGCCGAACGGCAAGCAGCAGGTGATCGGGCAAGCGCGTGGGTGGGCTGTTGCTGCTCTGCTGCCAATTGGCTATACGCGCACACTCTTACCTGCTTATGAAAAGGGAGTGGATGCTGTCCCTTTGCCTTTTTTTGGCTACAGCGCCGTTGCCGGTATGCATGGTCGCCTGTATGTGGCCGCACTCAAGACAGATGATCCGCGTAAGTGGCATCCCGGCGCCTTTAACAGGAAGACATTATTGCGGCTGGTACGCGAGAAACAGGCCGCTTATCCCAATAACCGTATCGTGGCACAGCATGCCCACTGCGCCCTTGATTACTCCTGCCCCACGGCAAGCAACCTCTTTTTTGGGCGCTGGGAGATGGCTATTGCGGTTTCGCCGGGCTGTAATGCGCGCTGCGTGGGCTGCATATCGAAGCAAGAGGAGGAGAATCTGGTTTCCCCTCAAGACCGCCTCTCTTTTATTCCCACAGTTGAAGAGATCGTTGAAGTAGCTGTGCCGCATTTAGAGCAGGCAGAGGAGGCTATTGTCAGCTTTGGGCAGGGCTGCGAAGGGGAGCCTTTGCTGCAATGGCGGCGCATTGAGCAGGCCATTAAGGTCATCCGTAAGCATACAGATAAGGGTGTTATCAATATCAACACCAATGCCAGCAACCCTCGCTGGCTGCAGCGGCTGTACGATGCCGGGCTGGATACTATTCGCGCCAGCACGATTTCCGGGCACCCGGAGACCTATACGGCCTACTATCGCCCCCTTGGCTACAGCTTTGAGGATGTCAAAGAATCATTGAAGCGCGCGCATGATGCCGGTGTATATAGTTCCATCAACCTGCTTTGTTTCCCTGGCATGATTGACCGCGAGCGCGAGGTGGAGGCGCTGCTTGCCTTTGTGAAGGAGACGGGCTTGCGGTTGATCCAGTTACGCAACCTCAATATTGACCCTGAAGTGCTGCTGCCGCGCATGCCATCGCTCGACTCAATGGGGAAGGCGCTGGGAATACGCGTGCTGATCGAGACGCTCAGGCGCGAGGTTCCGGGTGTTGAGATCGGGAATTTCAGCCGGCCCGTGAGACGGCAGAAGATTGTCATAGCCCAGGCAGAAAAAGCCTGTTAACAGAGCGGCCAGGCCGTTGCAGATCATTTTAACCGGGAGGTTAACATGTTCATCGCAAGGAAGCTGAGCTAAGCATTTCGGTGGCCATCGGCAAAGATCCTTCGCTTCGCTCAGGATGACATGTGAAGAGATAGAATGGTAGGTAGCAGGCTCGCCTAAAAGGAGGTATCTTATATGCCGGGACAGCAATCTTATCCACCACTTCCCGAGTCGTTTATTTTTGGTGTTGCCACGGCGGATCACCAGTGTGAGGCCTATGAAGCAGAGTACGAGGACATCCGCGATGTTTGGGAGCGACGGCGCCAGTTGACGTTGCGAGGGCGAGCAACTGACTTCTGGACGCGCTATCCCGAGGATATCGGCCTGGCGCAGGGGCTAGGTTGCAAGGCATTCCGCTTTTCGCTGGCCTGGTCACGGCTGGAGCCAAAGCCGGGCGAGTTCAATGATGAGGCCTTTGCCCATTACCAGCAGATGATTGAGGCAATACACGCGGCAGGGATGGAGCCGGTCATGACCCTGCATCACTTCACGTGGCCAGTGCATGTGGAAGAGCGTGGTGGTTTGATTGGCGATGACTTTCCCGCTATTTATACCAATTATGTCACTGAGGTGGCAAAGCGGCTGGGCCAGCAGGTGCGCTACTGG
Source organism: Chloroflexota bacterium (assembly GCA_902812455.1). The sequence goes on from CADDZH010000004.1 coordinate 37,017, forward strand.
ATCACGTTTAACGAGCCGAGCCAGCTCGTGTATGGCTATATCAAGCCCTGATGGCAGCGAGACTATTTTGTGCCGCCGGGATTGCCGGGAGATGCACCGCTGGCCACCCAGTTGGAAGCAATCGGCAAACTCATGCGCAGCCTGTTTCTGGCCCATACCTCTGCTCGCGAGGTGATTAGGCAGAGCAATGCTGAGGCTCTTGTAGGTGCTAACCCGATGCTGCTGGGCCTGCCCGTATGGCTGCAGCGGCTGGTTGATCGCAACATTACGAGGTTGCATAGTTGGGACGACTGGCTGCGGCAGGGGCAACGGTTTGCTGAGCGCGGGCTGCTTGAGCACGGCAAGGTTGATGCGGTTCTGGCGACCTTTACCATGACGCCTGAGCGGGACAGCCAGGTTGATTTCTCTGAGGTTTACTTTGTCGCGGCTCAGAAGTTGCTGGTGCAGGCCGGCAGCGCGGTACATGGGCCGCGAGATGTTTCCGGCAAAACAGTGGCAGTCGTCAAAGGCTCCACGGCGGGGAACGCTATCAGTGCGATCCTGCCGGGAGCCAGTAGCCGGGTGGTGAATAGCTATGCTGAGGCGCTGCAGGCGCTGGATAGTGGGCAGGTTGTCGCAATACTGGCTGACGATACGATCCTTCTGGGACTGATGGAGCAATACCCAGATCGTTACCGTATGCTTGACGAACAGCTTACAAGCGAGCCATATGCTGTGGCCGTCGCAAAGGGAAACCCGCAATGGCTGGAAGCCGTAGACGGCGCGGTGCGGCGTTTCAAAAGCTCAGGCGCCTGGGCAGCCAGTTTTGCGCGGAACTTCCCCGGCCAGCCTGTCCCCGAACCGCCTGAGCTGGCTAGCCGAGCAACGCTTGCTGATATCAGTGGGATTGACCAGGCTCGAAGTACAGAGGGACAGGTGAACAGTAGGGCCCGATTTATCGCGGCCAGCTCCGATAAATCGTCCCCGGAAACGCGGCGGAAATCGATGCTGGATCGCATCAAGGAGCGGGGCTATCTTGTTGTGGCTGTGAAGGAAGACGTGCCTGGTTTTGGCTATCGCAATCCGAAGACGGGTGAATGGAGTGGGTTGGAGATCGACCTGGCGCGAGCAATTGCCCAGGATATCTTTGGTGATCCCGGCAAAGTGGTCTTTCGCCCGGTTCAAGACCGCGAGCGTTTGCCGCTGCTGCGCTCGGCTCTACGCTTCCTCGATCCCCTGCTCAAGACATACAGCGTTTTATCAACTGCCTTTATCAGCAACTGGTGGCACCTGGGCATGGCCGGCAAGCTGCCGGATTTTCTCTGCCCGCCAGAGTGCATTGGCCAGCAGGACTTTGTCGGCTTCGACTACTACTGGGGCATCAGCGCATTGCAGATTCATCGCATCCACCAGCTCCTGGATGCCGCTGCGGGCAAATTTGACCAGGCACCTGTCTGGCCGGGCGCGCTCTATGGTATGCTCAAGTATCACGCCCGGCTCTTCCCGGATAAAGAGATTCTCATTATCGAGAATGGCTGCGTGGATGAGGCGGATGGTGTAGAGCGCGCAAAGTACATCAGCCAGCATGTGCAGGAGGTTCAACGTGCCCGTCGTGATGGCGTGAATGTGATCGGATATATCTGCTGGAGCATCACTTCGAACCGCGAGTGGGGACTGAAGTTCGGCCCTGGCAGTAACTTTGGGCTGTATCATATCGAACTGGACACGGACCCTGAGCTAAAGCGCGTACCAACTGCGGCTGTAGGAGCCTACCAGAAGATCATCGAGAGACGGGGCGTTGGGTAAACAAACCAGGACAGGTGCAAGCCCTGTCCCTACCATACTACGGCTTCGCAGGCCGGTGCTACATGCATGTCAATATGCCTCAAACAGGCCTGTCTCTTTGCTGATATGAATTGCGCTCTGTGTTTGTATTTCTTGCTGTATGAATTTTCTGAATTGAGAGAGCTTGTCTTCATCGAAGTAATCAATGATGGGCGTAGAGAGTACATATGCTATGAGCGGTTCAGCTCCAGTAACTTCCAGGCCATCATGATAGCGATGTAAGGTGACATGACTGAAATATGGTGAAAGTTCCTCCTGTCCGTTCTCAAGCCAGAAAGAAAGCGAGCCAGGAGAAAACAGGCTCCAGGGAGTAGTAATATCAGGATCAAATCGCAGCAGTAGCTCCCTTAATTCGCGCATGTGATCCTGGCCGTTGGTGGCTGCATAAAAATGTCCTCCCTCTTTGAGCACGCGACGAATCTCGGATAGCGCCTTTGCCCTGTCCGGTATGTGGTAGAGCATATGGTTGGCGATGACGGCGTCGAAATGGTTGTCCGAAAAAGGGATGGACTGGGCGTCAATGATTGCAAAAGAGAAATGATGCTGGCTGTCCTGGAGGTTTTTTTGCGCTTCGTGTAGCATTCCAGGTGAGAGGTCAGACAGTGTGATGTCCCAACCCCCAGGGATGCGATCCAGGTTCTTGACCCATAGCTCGCCTGGACCACAGCCGAGTTCCAGCAGCCGCGCCTGCTCAGGCATCACAAAGTGATCGAAGACCCAGCGCTGCCAGTCGTACTTATTGGTACTGAATTGTTCATGAAGCTGGATGCGCGCCCTGAGATTCTGATCGTTCTTGTATTGTTTGGTTAAGAGGTAATCCTGGGAGGATGATAGCTGGCGATCACTCATCATAAGGATCATTCTTAATCAGGTGCATAAAGGGTTTCAAGTGCTTTTGTGCTAGCAGCTTCTCTTCTTCCGGCATTATCTCAGACTGTTGCAGCATCAGATACAGTCCCGTCAGATGCCGTCCCAACTCGATATCATCAGCCTGGAATCGTTGAGCAAGCTCCTCGATAGCCAGCCCCAACAGAGTAGCATCTGCGTTTTTCATGGCCGGGAGCAAAAAGTAGGTGGAGATGGCACGCATATTCAGAAATTCACGGGCATCTTTCTCCCAGAGGGGGAGCACTTTGAAATTGAACTCGAGTATGACTTGCCCCTGAAACGTGTCTCGTATAGGAGCAGGTACAGCCTGCGGGAACTGGCAGAGCACAAGTGGGTAGAGATAGTATCCTCTATTCAGCAGTGTGCCTTCGTGTGCATGCTCTTCTTCAACCTCAGTATCATCATCCTCTTGTTCAATAACATCGTCCTCATCCTCAGCATCGTCGTCCTCTTGCTCTGCGTCCTCTGGTATATACTTGATTACGCTTGCACAATTGCTCACAAGACGCCGGGGGAGCATGTCGTCTTCGCGTTCTGTCTGGAACTCAATAAGCAGGTAGGTTGGCTTATCAGTTTCTGGTACCTGGACGCGATAGGCGCGTTCAAAGTTACCAGAGTGCTCTATCCATTCAGTCTTGTATACTTTTAACAGCTCAGCTTCTGGTGCAATCAGCTTCACAAGCCCCTTCGACAGTTCATCTGGAGGGCCTTCAATTTCGGTTGATTTAAGCTCTGGCAGTTCGAAAATGAGCACCTGTTCAACCCGGAACCCAGGCAGTAATAGGGGAATGATCTCTGTTGCCTGCTCATGAAAGAGATTTTTGAGGATATGCTTATAAGGCCGTTTGCTGATCATCTGAAGTATCGCTCCTTTCTAGATGCCTGTTATTTTGCCGCTAAGCATATCATAGAGCTAGTGTGCTTGCAAACGAGGATTACTGTTTGCTGCATGTAACATTTTGTGTCCATGCAATGATTATCTTGTAGGAATGTGCTTCATTATACTGGCAGGGAGGTAGGGCGAATGTGACCACCGAACCGAAAAGGATGCCGGGCAACGCGCAGAGCGGCTTTGAAGGAGACCTTCGCCAGTTTTTGCAAGAGAACACGCCTCTATTGCTTAGTATTATCCGCTCCTATGTGGTACGGGCGGGGCTTGCTCACGGCAATACTGTGCAGTTTGTAGCCGTCGATATCTTGCAAGACGCAGTGCTTGAGGCGCTGGCGCACGCGGATCGCCTCGATGCGGGGCTACAGCCGAAGGCCTGGTTTCTCGCTATTGCGGCGAATATTCTCAAGCGGAAAAGAGCAGAAGTGGCAAGACGGCAGCAGCGGGAAATTCTTGTAAGCGATATTTCCAATCATGGGGAAGAAATTGACGAGGGCGATTTCTTTGATCAGATTGTTTCCCATGTACAGCCAGGGCCGGAACAGGCAATAGAAGGCGATGAGCAAGTTGTCGAGATGCTATCGCTTGTTTCTCCAGGCGACCAGGAGGTGTTGCGTCTAGCTCTGCTGAACGATCTTGATACAAGTATGCTGGCGAGGATACTGGGCGTGACGCCAGGGACAGCGCGGGTACGGCTGCATCGTGCGCTCACCCGGCTGCGAGCGGCATGGGGTGCCAGCAGGAGGAAGGAGAGTGACGCGGATGGATAAGCAAGCTGAAGTTCGACAACAACGACTCATGCGCGAGAAGAGAGTGCATCGCTATCTATCGGCATTAGAGCGTGGCGATATGGATACAATTATCTCTGTCTTACATGAGGCCGAGCGCGATCCTGTGCTCGAGCAGATGATTGTGGAGGCGCATGAGGCTTATCAGGACGAGGATCATAGTGCTATTCAACCGGCTGAGGCAGCACAGGCGCGCGATAAAGTGCTGCGTCTTGTGGACTTACAAGAAGCGTTTGAGCAAGATGAGATAGGCACTATACCATCTGGCCCTCTGGCTCGTAAGCGCCGTTACCGTTTTCTTTTCCAGACTATTGCGGCTGTCCTGATTGTGGGTATTCTGATCGGCAGTGCCTATTTGCTCTTTGCAAGACATAATACACAGGTCGGAAGCTTTATCCCCCCCAGCGGCACCTGGAAGATTGTTGCCGGCGAAAATCCTGGGATAGTTCAGAATAGCCTTAATGCGGTAGCAGCAATCTCTGCAAACGATGCCTGGGCGGTGGGCTACTATTCTGCCAGCCATAATGAAGGTCAGGGAGAAAAAACGCTGATTGAGCACTGGAATGGCTCCTCATGGAGCGTCGTCAAGAGTCCCAATGCGGCATTGGATAGCAGTGTGCTTACGGGTATTGCTGCTCTTGCATCCAATAATGTCTGGGCTGTCGGGTACGCTGCTAGCAACAGCAATAAGAGCAATACCAGTGTGAGCCAAACGCTCATCGAGCACTGGAACGGCTTCTCCTGGATGATTATCAACAGCCCTGACCCCGGTCCTCAGAGCCAGCTTTACGCTGTAGCTGCTCTTGCAGAGGAGAATATCTGGGCCGTTGGCAGCTACGGCGGAAATCCAGCGCAAACACTGGTCGAGCACTGGAACGGCAGTTCCTGGACAGTGGTTCCAAGCCCTAACCCTGGTAGAGGAGATAATTTTCTTGATAGTGTAGCTGCCCTCTCAGCTAATGATATCTGGGCTGCCGGAAGCTCTTCTAATGGTAGAACTGTTCTCGGAAATCAGGAGACATTAGTTGAGCACTGGAATGGCAAGGCCTGGTCAGTGGTTCAGAGTCCCAATCCTGGAATGGAAGGGAACTTTTTTTCCGGCATAGCCGCTATTGCTACAAACGACGTATGGGCAGTTGGTGGCTCAAATGCCAGTTCTCAGGAGCCGGAAACGCTTATTGAACATTGGGATGGTATCGCCTGGAGCGTCGTTAAAAGTCCCAATCCAGGTATAGGTGGCAATGTATTAAATGCGGTTACTGCTGTCTCAGCCGATAATGTATGGGCTGCTGGATATTCACCCCGTAGCAATTTCCCAGGACAAGAGTCAATAACGCTGGTCGAGCACTGGAACGGTAGTGCCTGGAGTGCCGTCAAAAGCCCAAACTCTGGATCAGATAACAACTATCTTTTTGGAATAGCACAGGTGCCATCCTCTGGCAGAATCTGGGCAGTAGGGAGTGTAGCAGTTTATGGCCCATCGATCCCTGTATCGTCTCCCAATGCGACACGGACTACCTATGTCTCGACCGTTACCTTTCATGTGATTATCGAGTCGTGCTGTTCTTGATAGGAGGGGGAGCTGCTTTCCTATTTATATTCCTTCATATGCTTTCTGTAAGGTGGCAATATCAAATTTCTTCATCGGCAAGAACGCCTGCGTTAGGCGATCAATCTGCTCACGAGTGCCGTTTTTCATCATCTCGCCAATCTCAGTTGGCCAGATCTGCCAGGAAAGACCAAACTTGTCTTTCAGCCAGCCGCATTGTTCCGCTTGTGGATCAGCAGAGAGCTTCTCCCAGTAGTAATCTATTTCTGCTTGCGTTTCGCAGGGCACAAGAAAAGAGATGGCTTCATTGAACGCAAAATGATGTTCATGCGCACTGTCCATAGCGGCAAGCCAGGTTCCCAGGAGAGAGAAGTCGGCGAACATAATCGTTCCTTCCTGATCCGGCTCCATGCCCTGAGGGTAACGAGCCGTCATTCCTCGCCTGGAATCCTTGAATACCGCACAATAAAAATCAATCGCTTCCTCAGCACGGCCAGCGTTTTTCCCTGTAAACATCAGCGACGGAATGATGAAGGGCCGCTCTTCGCCCGCGGGATTGGTGAGCATGAGCTGCCAGGAAAGTCCATATCTGTCTTGTATCCAACCATATCGTTCGCTGAACGGGTAGGCATCAAGAGGCATAAGAGCTGTACCGCCTTCCGACAACTGCTCCCATAGCCGATCTAAATGCACTCGCGCGTTGTTGTCTTTTGCTGGGTCAAAGTTGAGGAGAAATGAAACTGAAGGATTGAATGTGAAAAGCGGCCCGGCGCTAATGGCCATGAACGGCTGTCCGGCCAGCTCAAACGAAACAAGATCACAATCTCCTGAGGGAGTATCGTGCAGCGTAGTGATATTCATCACTTGTGAATCCGGCAGTAAAGACGTGTAAAACTCGGCAGCCTCTTTCGCTTCTTTGTCAAACCATAAATGCGGTGTGATTTTTGGCATTCTGTTGGTCCTTTCTTTGCCATCTGGGTCCGTACCTTTCCTGCTTATTCCTCTGTCTATTTTATCAGGTATGGGGCAGAGTAACAATTGTCTGCTTATTAGAAGTAGGTGATGTTTGACATGAATGGGAGCAGACCGAGACTACGTGTAAGCGCGTATGATGGTGTATTATCCCATTAACGCGCTCTAGCAATCCATTGCGGCAGCGCATCAACTAGCTTCCTCAAGACCTGCGTTGTGCCGTCCACGAAAAGCTCGTAGTTGCTGTATGCTTCGCCGCGTTCGTGGCTTACCAGGTCGGAGACGCCGCGCAGGATGAGGCAGCGGGTCTTGTTGCGAGCGGCGACCCAGGCAATCGCTCCCGATTCCCAGTCTCCGGCGACGGCCCCATATGTTGCTTTCAGGTGCGCAATCTCGTCGATGACGAGGTCGCGGTCGGCGGAGACGAGCAGGGCGCGGTGCACCTTGTGTGGGTAGTTCTCACTATCGCCGAGCCAGGAGAGGTCAAGCTCAGTAGAATAGTGGGCGATAGCTGCTGCACCATCCGTCATCTGTTCGATGATGTCGTAGACAATCGTGCGCTCGACCAGGATGATCGTGCCTTTCTCGATCTCACCCTCAAAGCCGCCGCAGGTACCGAGGTTGACCAGCAGTTCAGGAGACCAGCGATCTATCACGTATTGGGCTGAGGCGGCTGCAGCGATCTTGCCCCAGCCGCCATGGAAGAAGATGATCGATTCTTCCGTGTTTCCTATAGCCATATGGGCTACAAACCATGCGCCGAGTGGTGATGCCTGCGGCTCGATGCCGGGGTAGAAGGAGCGAATCACGTTCCACTCGGCGTTGGCAGAGATGATAACGATAACTTTATGTTGATGAGAAGCTGGTTTAGGCATGGCATTATGAAAGATATGGCTCGTCTGATAATGATGTTTAACAACTAAGACCGCTGATGCTTGTCATCCTGAGCGAAGGATCTCTCTTGATGGGCATCGGATGTTTCGCTTCGCTCAACATGACATAATGGGGGCTTTTGTCTTCCCATGATGCAGGCACTCTCGGTTTGATTACCGATTTTGATCGGTAAATTTCATAATCGGCGCTGGGCGCGATAAATCGGGCCCCTACGGCGGGTCTAGGGGTCATGGATAGGTATTTTAGGAATGCGCTAGGACAATTTTGCCTATGGGTTCGCCTGAGGCCAGGATGCGATGCGCCTCGGCTGCTTGCTCTATGGGTAGGATGCGGTCGATGACGGGCGTGATGGCTTTATCAGCGATGAGTTGCAAGATGCGCTGCTCATTCTCTGTGCTGGTGCGCATCGACCCACCACCTGCGATAACCACCACTCGTTTCAGTCGCCATGCCTGGGTATCTACAGTAGCCTTCTGTCCGCCAAGATTGCCGATCAGGACGACACGCCCTCCCGGCACGCAGGCGTCAAGGCTTGCTTGCAATGATGTGCCGACAAGTTCGAGTACAAGATTGACGCCGCCGCTATCCTGTACGACCTGCCCAACGTTTTGCTCTCGATAATTAATGACCATGTCGGCTCCCAAGCGGCGCAACTCTGCGGCCTTTTTGTTATTGCTGGCTGTTGTTACTACCCAGCAGCCAGCGTGTTTGGCAAGCTGAATGGCCATCGAGCCTACACCGCTGGCGCCTGCCCAGATCAACACCCGCTCGCCTGCCTGCGCGTGCCCAACATCAAATAAGCCCGTCCAGGCGGTTGAAGATGTGAGACCGGCTGCTACAGCCTGCTCGAAAGAGACGCCATCGGGAATGCGCACAAGGTCGGCAGCGGGAGCAGCGATTTTACTGGCATAGCCGCCACCACCTTTTGCGGCAGCAGCACGGGTCGTCATTACGCGCTCGCCCGCGTGAAATCCCTGGTTGTCGTTCAAGACGATACCGGCTGCTTCCAGGCCGGGTGTAAATGGTAGAGCGCTGACGGGGCGGCTGCCATCGCGCTGGAACATGTCGAGCCGGTTAACCGTGGTTGCTTTGACTTGAACAAGAACATCACCAGGCCCAGGAGTGGGGTCTGGTACTTCTCGAACCTGCAGGACTTCAGGCCCACCATACTGGGCAAATTGGACTGCTTTCATTGCTCTCACCTTCATTGCTACGTTATTCAGGGAAAAACCATTTGCTTTCTCCATTGTATGCATATCGAAGGAGAATTGCCAAGCCCTGCAGAGTCATTCCATTCATCGTGTCATTCGCCAATAGAGCCGGGGTCAGGTCTTCACTTGAAACGCCAGTCGGTACGAGTACTGATAGTGCCATATTCCCAGGTCATGACATGCTTGATATGCGCACGGTAGAGATCACAATCTTCGTGGAAGATAGTATCCCTGGCTCCGCTATGTGGGTCTACATATTTGTCCTGGTAGGCGGCATCGATGCGTTGTAGTTCCTCCTGGTCAGTGACGATTTCTACACGGCCTTCCAGGATAATGACATCGTCTCCATCGCCTGCATGGACGACAATCCAGGGCTGCTGCGCAAGATTTTTTGCTTTTTGCATATCGCGCCGGGTAATAAAGTAGATGCTTGTACCATCCCAGACAAACCAGACGGGAACGGCATGGGGGCGACCATCTGGCCGGGTGGTACATATCCAGATGGAACGCAATGCCCTGAGGGGTAAATCTACCTGATTCCAGGGAATGAAGCCGGACATAGTTTTCTCCTTCTTTCGTCTGTATTGCTTTGCGTTGTATACTGCCATCTAAATATAGAACATTCATGCAAGGATTGAAGGTTGTGCATGGAAACACAGCGTTTTTCGAGCGAGAGAGGGCGAGGAGTTTATTGCTGTACTTGAGTGTTGGAGTTGAGAGTTGCAGAAACGTTTGCGTCCCATTGACCTGGCGCGTGCTGTAGGGATTAGTACGCAGGCCGTGCGTAACTACGAGCAATGGGGCTTTTTGCCGCCGGCAGAGCGCGGCCCGCAAGGCTATCGCCTCTATAGCCAGCAGCATCTTCATGCCATACGCACTGCCCGCGCATTGATTGGAGGGTTCGGATGGGAGCATGCCCTGCACATTATGCAACGTATTCACCAGGACGATTTGCCTTCAGCATTTGCTGTCATCGATGCCCGTCATGCTACCATCCATCGCAGTCGTCTTGAAGCAGAGGAAACGTTAAGAGCATTGCGCACGATATCTGAAGCTCTTCCATCCTCAACGGAAATACGCGGCAAGAAAAAGCTTTTGCAAATAGGCGAGGTGGCCAAGCGCCTGGGAGTGCGTGTTTCAACGGTACGCTTCTGGGAGGATCAGGGGCTGGTAGAGCCGGTACGAGGTAAAGACAACAGGTATCGCCTGTATGATGAGCAGCAGGTGCGCCTGCTCCAGGTTGTGGCGCTCTTGCGCAAGACGGGATACAATATCAAAGCGACGCGAGCAGTGTTGATACAATTAGCAACGGGTACGCCTGAGCAGGCACTTTTAGCTGCTGAAAACCGGCTCAAGGAGTTAGGCGAGGCCAGCCGGCGCTGTGTGGAGGCGACCGCGGCTTTGTGGGAGTATTATCTGGGAACAAGGAGGACTTTGGTATGGCAGACCTGATCGATGTTCCGATTAGCCACGATGTGCTTATACGGGCCGAGCGAGAGAGGGTATATGATGCGCTGACCACGTCTGAAGGATTCGATAGCTGGTTTACGACGGGAGCCAGTATCGATGCGCGTCCGGGAGGGCAGATCATCCTGCGCTGGAAAGATTGGGGACCCGATCATATTACGGCTGAAGATGGCGGTCCTGTGCTGGAAGCAATTCGCCCGGAGCGGTTCGTGTTCCAGTGGCATCCCGGTAACCCCGGTTATACTACGACTGTTGAGATTACTCTTGAACCTGACGAGCGCGGCACTATTGTCCGGCTGCGTGAGCATGGTTACCACAACACACCGGAAGGGCGAAAAGCTTTCGCGACCTGCGCAACAGGCTGGGGCGAAGCGCTCACTTTGTTGAAGTTTTATGTAGAGCATGGGGTTCGGTACTGAGCATCTCTGCGGTCAGTACAAAAACTCGTTATCCCCTTGTAATTAGAACAAATGTTTGATATAATGTGGTTGCGTTGAGTCGAAGACTGAAATGTAGTGGCTTAACGTGTGGGTGCCAGGTTAAGCGACGAACTTAGATCTACTGGACTGTGAGGATGAACGTGATGTCCCAGGTTTCAATTGTGCCCGTTCTGGTAGAAGACCAGGATGAGGCGCTGCGCTTCTATATAGAGAAGCTCGGATTTGAGAAACGTGCTGATGTGACATATGGGCCGGGAATGCGCTGGGTCACTGTTGCTCTACAGGGACAGAGGCGACCGGAAATAGCCCTGGCGAAACCTGATATTTCACTATATCCGATGCGGCGAAGGGAGCAGAGAGATGCTGCCTGGGTGTTCGAGACGGATGATTGTTATACAATGTATGCAACGTTGCTTGCGCGTGGCGTCAGGTTCTTGAGTCCACCTACTCACAAGCTGTACGGGGTAGAGGCTGTCTTTGAAGACCCGTATGGCAATGTGTTCGCTTTGCTGGAGCGATCAGCGGAGGCTCATTCTGTGTATAAGAGAGATACTGCTGCGTAGATGAAACCTGGCCCCCACAAGGGAGTTTACAGGGGTAGGTTTTTTGAAGGGGAGCGAGGAGGCACGGGGACAAGCACCAGGCCCCTTCCCATCCTCGTCTCCACAGGTTTGCTATGCAGGGCGACAACGACGCTGCCGCGTCTCGTGTTCTGCTATTACCTCTCCCCCGGAGAGGGTGACTCAGTCGCCCTGCAAGGTAGCCTTGTCCCTACAGGCGACGATCCGCTTAAGAGGCGTGTTCACGGAAAAACCTACCCTTGTAAACCGCAAGGGAGGCCACTAGTCACCTGGTACATGAAGATTGACAAAGTAGTATGGAGCATTTGCATGGTAGTAAAACAGGTCTCTTCGGGTTCCGACAAAGTAGTCATAGAAAGTGAGTTTCTGAATACCCCTCCTGCAGTACTCTTTGACTACTGGATAAAGCCTGAATTGATTACCCGATGGTGGCCGGCTGAAGCTGAAATTGATCCCCGGCCCGGGGGCGCTTATCACCTTTCCTGGCCTAAAATGAACTGGCATTTGCGCGGTCACTATACCATCTTTGATCCTGGCAAGCAACTTGCGTTTACCTGGAAATGGGATCATGAACCGGATACAACACAGGTCGTCGTTGATTTTGAAGCCCTTTCAGATACAGGCACAAAATTGACGATTACTCATGGCTCTTATAGTGATTCGGCAGAGGATCAAGAAACCCGGGCAGGTCATATAGAGGGCTGGAATTACTTTATTTCAAAACTGCTTGAGCTGCGCCAGAGGTGATATCCTGGAGTTTTGTAGCCACCGCTCAAGCTCATGCACTGGTAGTGGGCGAGATAGAAAGTATCCTTGCGCGGTATCGCAATCCAGGTCGGCCAGGAGCCGAAACGATTCAGCGTTCTCTACGCCTTCAGCCACGACTTGCAAACCGAGGCTATGGGCCATCATGATGGTTGATCGCACAATGGTGGCATCGGCTTCTACCTCGGTGATGTGCTGCACGAATGAACGATCGATCTTGAGTTCGTTGACGGGCAGGCGTTTCAGGTAGGTCAGCGAGGAATAACCCGTACCAAAATCATCGATTGAACTTTGGATGCCGAGGGCTGCAAGCTGCTTCAATACCGATAGGGTAAGGTCTGGATCGGCCATGATCGAACTTTCTGTCAATTCTATGCGCAAATGGTCAGGTGGAACATTGTGCTCCTTAAGCATGGCCTTGATCTTGCTGGGCAGTGTCGCATCGCGAAGATCCCACATGGAGAGGTTGACAGCTACTTCGAGATCGATGCCGGCACGCAGCCAATCTCTGCATTGGCAGATGGCCGTCTCTAATACCCATAGAGTAAGAGGCGCGATCAGTCCTGTTTGCTCAGCCAGCGGGATGAACTGATCGGGGAATACCAAGCCGCGTGTGGGATGTTGCCAGCGCACAAGGGCTTCAACGCCGTGAATGGCACCTGTTTTGATATCGGCTTTGGGCTGGTAGTATAGAATAAATTCATTGGCGAGAACGGCATGGCGAAGCGCTCCAATGAGATCGAGCCGCTGGGTGTTATGCTGGTCATATTCCTCTTTGTAAAGGACGTAGTTCTCATGGATGCGCTTGGCCGTATACATAGCGACATCCGCGCGCCGGAGTAGCGTCAATGGCTCGTCCCCATGTACAGGATAGAGTACAGCGCCAATGCTGGCATCGATCTGTAGGGTGTGCCCTTGAATGGAAAAAGGCTCTTCGAGAGTAGCAAGGATCTTATGTGCTATCTCTTGCGCCTCTTGCCCGGTTGTTCGTGGTAACAGGAGAGCGAATTCATCACCACCGAGCCGGGCAACCATATCGCCAGGCCGTGCGAGGCGGCATAAGCGTTCCCCTACCTGCTGTAGAAGCATATCGCCTTGATAATGACCAAGTGTATCGTTAATGTCCTTGAAGCGATTGAGGTCTAGTATCAGCAGGGCGAGTTCGCTTCTGGCCTGTTCCTGGGAACTGAGCACCTGCTCCATTTTTTCAAAGAGGGCGAGACGATTGGGAAGGCCTGTGAGTATATCATGGAAAGCCAGGTAGCGTTGTTTTTCTTCCAGCTCTGCACGTTCGGTGATATCGCGGGAATTGATGATAAAGCCATTGATGACCGGGTCGTTGAGGCAGTTCCTCCCGCTGATTTCTAGTGTAACCCATGAGCCATTAGCGTGGCGCAGGCGGCATTCCATTTGTACAATGGTATCGGGTGATTGAAATGTGGCTGCCCATGCACTGTATACCCGCTTTTTGTCGGCCGGATGAATGAAATCATATACTCTTTTGCCCAGCAGGTCCTGAGGTGAATAGCCCATAATGCGCCGGTGAGATGGGCTGACGTACTGGTACCGCCCGCCGGCATCAATGATTACGATAAGGTCGGTTGCCTGCTCAATCATGGTGCGGAAGCGTTTTTCGCTCGCCTGTAGCGCTTCCTCGGCCCGCACACGCTTACTTATATCTGTGGCTATGCCGATTACACCGCACACCTGCCCTCCAGCATCGTATAAGGGCATAAACTGGGTCTCGAAGACTTTGTCACCAATGCGATCAATAGCTCTCAGTTCTTCACCATTGAGGGCGTGCCGGATATGATCGATAGTTTCTGGAATATCGGGGTATAGCTCAAAGACCGAAGTGCCTACAACTTCTCCCGGTGATAGTCCCAGGCTTTGTAAGCCTCTTCCCTCTGAAAGGGTGAAGATACCGTGCTGGTCAAGCGCAAACAGGATAATGGGAGCGTTGGACACAACCATATGTAAGATTTCTTCCGAGGATACGGCTTCTTTTGGCAAAGCAGCTTTACTCATGTTCTGTGGAAGGGGAGCAAGTCCTATATGCTGCTGCCTTGCTTCTTGCACCCCCTTGTTTGGCCCTTCGATAGATGAAGATGCTATCTTCCCGCTATTGCTGTCTTCCAGAGATTGGAGCTCTGGTTTGCGACGCCTGCGCCGGTTTCGCGTTGCACTATTCGATCTTGCCTGTTTTGTCATTCTATCCTGTCCACCACAATGGCCTGTCAACGTCATGCGACGGATAAAGCCTGGCCCCCACAAGGGAGGCCAATACATATACCCGGCCGCTTGCTGCAATACAGCTTGCTTTCTTAATCGGCACAAGTAGGCTGTAACTTGAAACATGTTGACAGGAGCAAAGGGGCATTATCAGGTAGAGCTGCTTTTGAAAGCCGTGGGAGTATTACGTCTGATATAGCAGAGAGAGAAGAAGAAAGGAGCAGAACATGTATATTATTCGTGTTGTTGCCTACTGCCCGGATGAGCGTACAGAGATTCTCCCCGATTCTCCAGATAGCGCTGAGTGTGTAGTTGAAGAAAGTATTAGTCTGAGGTTGCTAGAGCTTTTTGGGAATGTTTACGTGGATAGCGTTGAGGTAGAGTATTTGCCGTGTAAGATGGAAGAGATGTGCGGCGATGCCGGTGATTGCATGCATGAGCTTTAAGCTGCATTTAGAGCTTTTCCCAGGTAGCCCTGTCAATTTTAGCTTGCTTCAGTATTTTGAGGCTGATGCAGGGATATTCCGAGTAATATCCATTCTTCGAGAACTTCCTCCAACTCATCCCGGCATTCTTCGAGGGTATCTGCGTTTGCCCAAACTCCATCAAAACCTGGGATTTCTCCGTAGAAGGTACCATCAGGCAGAATTTCGTAGCGAGCTTTTTTCATCGCTGCATGCATGTATCGTGCCAGCATTTTTGCTCCTTTGATCTATCATTCTTGTTACGTGAAATGCTAAGCGTAGCAAACATCATCTACCTGTTATTATAACCTACTGATCCGGTATGGGTATTTCAATTTCAATAGGCCGATAATGAAATGTAACGACCAAAACCGGGAAAGATGGTGAAGAAGCGGTAGGAGGGGAAGCGCAAGGGCGCGAGGACAAGCACAAGGCCCCCACACCGCATCCACACAGCCCCTTGTCCCTACAGGCGACGGGATCGTTTCCCCATTCCCGGTTTCGATGGTAAAAGCTCATCAACGGCTATGGGCGCGATACATCGGGTTCCACGATAAATCGGGAACCTACGGATGTTCCGGTCAATATCAGATTCGTCGCCGTGCCACGAACATGCCGATGAAGCCGATGATCAACAAAATGACTCCGATGACAATGGCCACAGGCCCTCGAGCGGGGTGGTAGCCGATGGCGGTATTCGTCTCCCAAAGAATACCCAGGATGATAAGGATGATGCCAATAATGATGGCGCCATAATAGATTGTGCGATTCATGATGCTTACCTCCTTTGAATTTATGCCCAGCGCACGAGGCCCATCTCATGTTTTTCCTCAAGCGCGGGCTGGCTTGGCAGGACACGGACACCGTAGCCAATGCTGCCGCTCTCATCGGGTGCAAGGTGAATATCGTAGCGCAGCGAGCCATCTAGCTCTTTCTTAGTATACGACATGGGCAGCACTTTCTGGGGAATGACCACATCGTCACTGGCTTCTCCATAGACCACTTCAACGCTGAGGTCTTCAGGGCCAAGCGCGCCTGCACGTACCCAGGCTCGCAGGTCGATCCCCTCGCCAAGACTCAGTTGGCCGTCGCGGCGTCCTTCTACATAAATCTCTATGCTGGGCCAGTGCTGCATGATCTTAGCTTTCCATGCAGCCAGGATGCGGGCTTGCTCGTACCTGTTTGTTTCGATCTCGAGGCCCCGGCGAATCTCAGGCACGTAGTAGCGGGTCGTGTATTCCTTGACCATGCGCTTCATGCTGAATGTGGGAGCGCAGGAGCGGATGGCCTCTTTCATGATAGCGATCCAGGCGTGTGGGATGCCATCTGGCCCGCGATCGTAGTAGGTTGGGATGATCTCCTCTTCGAGCAGGTGATAGAGCGAAAGGCTATCGGCTTCGGCCTGCACGTTTTCATCGTGGTATTCGCGCTCTTCGCCAATGGCCCAACCGTTCTTGCCGTTGTATCCCTCGGCCCACCAGCCGTCGAGGATACTGCAATTTGGCAGACCATTGAGAGCGGCTTTCTGGCCACTGGTGCCGCTGGCCTCGTGAGGGCGAATAGGGTTGTTGAGCCAGAGGTCGGTGCCGGAGACCAGGTAACGAGCCATATCGATGTCGTAGTTTTCGAGGAACAAGACTTTGCCCCGGAAGTCATCGCTGCGCGAGATGCGATAGACCTCCTCAATGAGCGCTTTTGCGGGATCATCAGCGGGGTGCGCCTTGCCCGCAAAAATGATATGGACAGGGCGTTCAGGGTTATTCATGATACGGCGCAGGCGCTCAATATCGCGGAAAATGAGGGTAGCACGCTTATAGGTAGCGAAGCGGCGAGCAAAACCGATAATCAGATCGTTGCTATCCAGCATTCGCTCAATTTCGGCAATTTGCAGCGCACCTTCGCCCAGGCGAAGATGCTGCTGTTTCAGGCGGCGGCGCGTGTAATCGATGAGAGCTTGCTTGCACTGGAGATGTGCGGCCCATAGCTCTTCATCAGGGATATCGCGGATACGATTCCACGGGTCCGGCTCGTCTGCATGCTCTTTCCAATCCTCGCCAAGATAGCGTTTGAAGAGCACATCCATCGCCGGGGCGATCCAGGAAGGGGTATGGATACCATTGGTGATGTAGCCAATAGGCACTTCATCCTCATCGATTCCGGGCCACAAAAACTGCCACATCCGGCGGGACACAGCTCCATGCAGTCTGCTCACGCCGTTATGATGCCCTGTCAGCTTCAGCGCGAGGACGGTCATTCCGAAGCTAGCTCCCCATCCATGATCTTCGCGTGCTACTTCCATAAATTGATCGCGATTCAGGCCGAGCTGTCCCCAGTACGCTCCAAAGTACTTATCGATCAGGTCGAAGCTGAAGGTATCATTTCCGGCAGGAACCGGGGTGTGCGTGGTGAAGAGCGAATTGGCAGCTACAGCCTCGCGCGCCTCGTTGAAGCTGAGGCCGGAGGCAACCAGCTCGCGGCAGCGCTCGAGATTAGAGAAGGCAGCGTGGCCCTCGTTAATATGCCAGGCTGCGGGAGCAATGCCGAGGGCCCGCAGGGCGCGCACGCCGCCAATGCCCAGCACAATTTCCTGGGAGATGCGCATTTCGCGGTCTCCACCATACAGGCGCGCTGAAAGCTCGCGGTCATTTGGCGCATTGGGAGCGATATCTGTATCCATGAGATAGAGAGGGACGCGCCCAACCTGCAATTTCCAGACTTTCGCGCGAATACGCCGTCCCGGCAGTTCGACGCTGATCGTTACTTCGTTGCCATTGGCATCTAAAGCAGGGACAGCAGGCACTTCTGAAAAATGAAGCTTGTCATAAAAGCTTTCCTGCTTACCCTCGCGGGTGATGCGCTGGTGAAAGTAGCCTTGCGGGTAGAGGAAACCGACTCCGACGAGAGGCAGGCCAAGATCGCTGGCTTCTTTGCAGTGATCGCCGGAGAGGATGCCCAGGCCACCGGAGTAGATAGGTAGGGCTTCGTGTAGCCCAAACTCTGCCGAGAAGTAGGCGATGACGTAATTCACCAGATCTGGATAAGTGCGAGAGAACCAGGTTTCGCCGGGGCGCGGGTGCATATAGGCGTCGAAGTCGTTGAGAACGCTATCGTACAGTTCGAGGTAATCTTCCTGCTTTGTTGCCTCTTCCAGGCGCTTTGATGAGATAGCGCTCAAAAAACGCACTGGATTATGTCCAACCTCCTCCCAGAGCGCTGGATCGAGCCTGCTATAGAGTATGCGTGCTTCTGGGTGCCAGCTCCACCATAAATTATATGCCAGTTCATACAAACGATTGATACGCGGGGGCATGACGGGGAAGACCGTCACGCGGCCATAGACTTTCACAGGGTGTGTTATCCTTTCTTGAGTTGGTACTACGTACCAGTCTGTCACCCTTCAATTGGTGAGTGAAAGCCTGGCCCCCACAAGGGAGGCCACGACATGGTATCGGTCACATGAAGCTTGACGGACTAGTACCAGTATATCGTTTAGGGGAAATCGGATCCCTTTAACCTACTTCACCCGCTCAACATATTGACCGGTGCGGGTATCGATGCGGATTTTGTCGCCGGGATTGACGAAGAGCGGGACGTTGACCACTGCCCCGGTCTCCAGCGTTGCCGGCTTGGTCACGTTGGTGGCGGTATCACCGCGCACGCCTGGCTCGGCGCTCTCCACGCGCAGTTCGACGAAGTTGGGCATTTCTACGGCGACGATATTGTCCCCATCCACGAGCATTTCCACAACATCTCCCTCTTTCAGGAAGCGCACGGCATCGCCCAGCATCTCTTTGGGAACAGGTTGCTGGTCGAAGGTTTCGGTATTCATGAAGACGTAGTCGTCACCCTCAGCATAGAGATATTGCCAGTTCTGGTGTTCGACCCGCACCTCCTCAACCTCTTCGCCTGCGCGGAAGCGCTGCTCGATCACTCGCCCGGTTCTGAGGTTTTTGAGGCGGGTGCGGACAAAGGCACGCCAGTTTCCAGGGCTGACGTGATGGAATTCGGTGATGATATATAGTTCACCGTTATAGCGTATGATCATGCCGTTACGAAAATCGGCGGTTGTTGTTGCAGCCATCTCTAAATACTCCTTTCCTACTTTTTCATTTTCCCTCATGAATTTTCCCCATCGAATCAGGTCATAGTGTGAAGAGAAGGACGCGAGGACAAGCACAAGGCCCCCACCCATGCCCATCCACACCCACAGCTTCGATAAATCGAGCTTCTACAGTCCCTATAGGCGATGACCTTTCCGCAATGACCGGTTTCGGGTGGCAAAAAGCATCAGGTGACGATCCGGTTCCTCCATTACCTCATGTGGAATGCCTTTGGGCGACAAAGATGCTGGCGGGCTGGCCCAGCACGACGATCACCACTTTCTTTGTCACATGCCAGCCATGCTCATGCAAGATCACGTTCCAGAGTCGATCTTCGCTGGTCAGCGTGACCATCAAGCCATCGTCACTGAGAACACGGCCAAACTCGCGTATAAGTTCAGCGTACAGATCGGCATTTGCCTGGCGAGTTCCAATCTGCTTGCCAAAGGGCAGGTTGGTGATAATGCGAGTAACGCTGCCTGCATCGAGCGGGAGCGAGCGGGCATCCCATACCTGCCAGCTTGCCCTCACACCGGCAGCCTGGGCGTTACGCCGTGCTATTGCCACCGCCTCTTTGCGGATATCGCCGCCCAGTGCCTGCTTCAGCGGCGCGAGCAAGGCTCGTTCGATGATCACTGTGCCGGCGCCACACAAAGGGTCCAGCACAATATCATCCGGCGTTGGCTGGGACAGCCAGCCCATGGCAGCGGCAACCGTTGGCCGCAGTGAAGCAGGCAGGTGCTCTCGCTTGTAGCTACGGTGTCGCATGGTGGCATTGCTCAAGCGTAATCCCACCAGGGCTTCGCTGCCGCTCAGCCAGAGCCAGAACTCGGCATCTGCGTTGTCTTCTACCATGCGCATGCTGTGCGGGAAGACATGGCGCAGCGCATCGCTTACTGTGCGACCAGCATCGATACGGCGAAAATCGTGCGTACCCTGCATCTGGCTGATGACGCGCCACGAGTTGAGTTGCTGGCCCTTATGGACAGCTTGCCACTGAGCGAGTGCACCAGCCATATCGGCATGGTATACTGCACTATAGATCACATGCAGCGCATCCCGCGTATGGCCAAGCCCCGCCAGATGTACTAATGTGACAAAGACATCTTCGGTCGTGCGCAGTTTCAAGAGCTGGCGGGGTGATGATCCCGTGCGAAAAACGGCTATCCCGCGAGCGAACTTGATCAGTTCAGCATCGGGTATATGGGCGCGAATCTCACTAAATGCCAGGGTTTCCAGCCCCGGCATTGTCATAACATAGAATGATTGCGGCATCCCTGGCTATTTCTTAATGTGATGTAAGCATTGGTCAAACTATAGTTTATCACGTTTTGGACGTTCTTCTCAAATCTTAGCACTAGGAGGGCCTGCATCCTTTGGGATGATTGTCGAGGAAGGGCCGATCAATCGGCGATGGGCGCGATCATGAATGTTAACAAATTCATCGGGGGTATGATGGATTGCCTTTGGGCCGATCAATCGGCCCTGGGCACGATCAATCGGCCCCTACATCTATCCGGGCATGATTTTGTTCATCCTCATAATCGGCCCCTACGGCTCACCCGGAAGGATGGAAACATTTGCCTATGACCAGCAGAATGTACACACAGCGCCTCGGTACGATCTCCGATGAGCAATTCCAGGCTGATCGAGCCATCCTCTGGGAGTACTTTCAGCGTAATGGTGAGCGATGGTGGAAGGAAGGATGGACGTTCCGGGATTGGGCCAGCCGGTATACCTCATTTGAGGTGGCTCTCTAATAATGATCTTTAGCAACCGGGATCGGGAATGAGGGTGAGAGGAGTGATGCGAAGGAGGGGCGCGGGGACAGGCACAAGGCCCCCTCATCCACTCCACCCTTCCCCCTGTCCCTACAGCAATGACCGGATTTGGTTATCAAAAATCATCAGGATACGCTATCGTTTCCTCAGCGCTACATCAGTAGTTTGCTGAGTTCTTCAGTATATTTAGGGAAGCGTGCGAGGCGTTTCTTTTTGAGGTTCTCGCGCAGTATCCAGTTGATATCGCGATCGGCCCATGTTGCGCAGGTGTGCATCAAGGCGAACCCCTTTTCGGGGTCGGCAGCCGTTACTACACTTAAAGTGTATCCTAGCGTCTGGCGCAGGGCACGAAAATCTTCACGCTTGCGGTGGGTTGCAGGAGCGGAGTGAAGGCGCTCGAGAATGATTTGCTGGACAGCGAAGGCGGCTTGAAGTATCTCAGAATCATAGAGCAGCGCTGGTTCAGCAAGAGAGGCTATAGCGGCGCGCTGCTGGAAATAGTTACCTTGCTTTGCCAGGATCATCAAGTAGCTGGTAGTTTCCCTGGGTGCCGCAGCCAGCAAGCGCTGGAAGGCTATCGATGCCCCTTCTCGCACCCGCCAGCAGGGATTACATGCATACTGCCCCAGCAATTCAAAAACCTCGCTTTGCCAGGCCGGGTAAGCAGCGGCACAGGTGCCAAAGGCCACAACGCCACAGAGCACAACAAATTCGGCGGGTGTATTCGTCACGATTCTCTGGCGATCATCGCTCACAAGATACTCTAATAGTGACCGCACCTGGTCAGGCTTTTCCGTTACGAGAGCGGCAAGGAGGTAGCCGAGATCGTTAGCCAGTTCCAGGTTAGCACGCGCTCCAGGCAGGCGGCTCTGCTCGCGCAAATAAAACTCTAGCGGGCGCTGGTTTCCTGCTAGCGCTCTATCTACCAGAGATGAGAGGGTATTATGTGAGTTAGACATGGGCATGGCAATCCATTCCTTGCGTTGATAGCGCTTCAGACATTACGCGCTCTTTTTGGAGAATCAGTCAGTATGTGAGCATTGTATCACAAGCAGGCCCATTTAGCAGTTGATTAACATTGACGTTAACGTTAATCTTGTGGTATACTATGCATAGGCTTAGTTGTGTTATACCACATGAGCTGAGGAGGTTTCAAAAGATATGGTCGCTGCTGATAAAGTGAGCACTGATGAGACACAACTTTATTCAATAGATCAGGTAGCAACGCGCACCGGTTTCACGAAACGCACCCTGCGCTACTATGAAGAGCTTGGGTTGCTGCTCCCGGCGAGCCGTACAGAAGGGAACTACCGTCGTTATTCCGAGAGTGACATCCAGCGCTTAGAGCAGATCAAGAAGATGCGCGATCTGCTGGGATTCTCTCTTACGGATATCCGCAAGATTTTAGAAGCGGAAGACGAGCGCGGGCAGATCAAAGCGGCGTACAGGCAGGAAACAGATGCAGTGGCAAAAATCGCTCAATTAGAGCGGGCAGATGAACTGATACGGGGGCAACTGCAATTGATCGAGCAAAAACTGGCCGGATTAGAGCAGATGCGCGATGCCCTGCTGGCGAAACTGGCACATCACGAACAAAAAAGAAAAGAACTATTAAAAGAAAAGAACCATTATGAAAATATTACCACATAGTCAAAAGGACACAATTGAAAACGGCTCAATAGTGAGCGAAGTGAGCGAAGAGCAGCAGGCGAAGGGCCTGCTGCGCGCATTTGTAGCGCTACGCCACCGCAATTTTCGCCTTTTCTGGTTTGGTCAGCTTATTTCACTGATCGGGACATGGATGCAGAGCATTGGGCAGGCATGGCTGGTGCTCGAACTGACTCACAGCGCATTATACCTGGGGTTAGTGGGAGCGCTGCAATTCCTGCCGGTGCTGTTTTTTGCCCTTTTTGGTGGAGTGCTTGCCGACCGGTGGCCAAAGCGCAGGGTATTACTATTCACACAATCAAGCGCCATGATCCAGGCAGCTATCCTCTGGATCCTCGTCGCGAGCGGCACGGTGCAGATCTGGCATGTGCTGGTGCTGGCGGCCATGCTTGGAGTGACCAACTCGCTGGATATGCCGACGCGGCAAGCTTTTGTGGTCGAAATGGTGGGACGCGAGGATTTGCCAAATGCCATCGCCCTGAACTCGTCGCTGTTCAATATGGCGCGTATTGTTGGCCCGGGCATTGGCGGAGTGATTATCGCCGTGCTCGGTGTAGCTCCATTGTTTCTTCTCAATGCTTTGAGCTTCATTGCGGTGATCACCGGCCTGGCGCTGATAGATGTAAGTAAGCTCCACAGGCATGAGAAGCAGGCGACTACAATCCAGCAAGCTAGCAGGCAGGGAACAATCAAGAGCTTACGCGAGGGGCTGGCGTATGTGCTGCGCACTCCCGCTGTGCTGCTCATTATCGCGGTTGTGGGAGTGATCTCGTTGTTTGGCATCAATTTCAACGTTGTCCTGCCGCTCTTTGCGACAGAGGTGTTGAATGTAGGAGCAACCGGCTTCGGCTTCATTTCTTCCGCGTTTGGGATTGGCTCGCTGCTGTCCGCACTGTGGCTGGCCTGGAATAACCAGAAGCCGAGCATACGCCAGTTGCTGGTTGGGGCAACTGTGTTCAGCATAGCCGAAGCCGCCTTTGCCATCTCGCACAATTACCTGCTATCACTTGCGTTGATAGCCGCCGTTGGCTTCTCGCAGATAGCCTTCTCTGCCATTGCCAATACAACACTACAGACGGTCTCGCCCGATTACCTGCGCGGCAGGGTAATGAGCGTCTATATGATAGTCTTTGCGGGAACAACGCCGATTGGCAACCTGTTTATAGGTGCTCTGGCCGACTGGTTTGGTGCGCCCATATCATTACTTGCCGGGGCAGGCTTGAGTTTGATCGGGGCAATTTTTGGCTGGGTGTACCGCCGGCCGGCGGAGAAGAGTCTTGCAGAAGCTAACAAGCTGTATGAGTAACTGGAAGGCATTGCCGCTGGCTATCGCGGATCAGCAGCAGCATATCGAGAAGAGCCAGATATTGCTGGATATGATACAGCCTGCTGATCCGCCGGTCTTGTACTGGTCGCAGGCCAGCCACCTAGGCCTCGTGCTGGGCTTTTCGCAAAAAGCTGATGTACTCAACCAGGAGGCGCTGGCCAGGCTGTCAATACCGGTCTATCATCGGCGCGCAGGCGGTACTGCCGTGCTGGTAGGCCCCCATTTATTGAGCCTGGATGTGGTGCTACCGCCGGATCATCCCCTTGTGTTGCCAGACATCGTGAAGTCTTATCACTGGCTCGGTGAGGCCTGGGTGAAGGCTTTGCAGCAGCTCGGCATCGAGTCACACACTGTCTCGCCGGAGGAGGCTCACGAGCAACGACGGCTGCTCAAGCAAGAGGAGACGCGCGAACGCGAAGCCATTTTACAGCGGGCATGTTTCGGCATGCTTTCCCCTTACGAGGTGGTAGCTGGCCAGCGGAAAGTGGTAGGGCTGGATATGATCCGGCGCAAGAGAGGCAGCTTGCTACAGGCCGGCGTGCTCCTGGAATGGGAGACGGAAGCGCTGGCCCAGTTGCTTGGGCACACACCTGAAGAACAGGCGCTGCTGCGAGAAGGATTGCTCGAACGAGCCATCGGATTAAACACCCTTGCCGGTCGTGTTATTACACCCAAAGAACTGATTGCGGCGTTTGAGCGTGTGGTTACGCTATGAATAGTTGCCTATCCCGGCAGGGAACACGTATAATACAGGGCACAGTTGAGCAAATTGAGAAAGGTTTTGTAATATGGCTTATCGAGAAGCGCCTGGAGCGCTGCAGGTAGAGACAACACCAGACTACGAAGCAATGGTTATTGGGGCTCATCCCGATGATGCAGATTTCGCAACAGCGGGTACCTGCGCGTTGTGGGCGAAGCAAGGCAAGAAAATTGTATGGGTCGTGATGACCGACGGAGCGGAAGGCAGCGAAGTACCCAGCCTGGTTGATACTGATTTAATGCTCGAACGCGAGCAAGAGCAGCGCATGGCTTGCGAGGTATATGGAGTACAGGCGGTAGAGTTCCTGCGCTTCCATGATGGACATCTCACAAACAGCGAAGAGGCGCGCAAAGCTGTCGTGCGCTTGATCCGCAAATATCGCCCTCGCGTGGTCTTCACGCACGATCCCTCTGAGCACATTTATGCTCCCGATCCCGATGAGAAGCCAGATGAAACGGCTTACCTGAATCACCCGGACCATAGAGCGACAGGCCGCATCGTGCTTGATGCGATCTTCCCGGCTGTAGGCAATCCTCGCTCGTATCGCGAATTACTGGCCGAGGGTTTTCTGCCCTATCGGGTACATGAACTCTATCTCTTCTTTACGGGGCAGGAGAACACGTATATTGACATTAGCGAAACGATCGAGCTAAAGGCAAGGGGGCTGCAGTGCCACCTGACGCAGTTTGGGCCAGAGGCGAAAATGATTGATCGTATCCGTGAGTGGGCAGCCGGGACGGCAAAAGAGGCCAGAGAGAAGAAAGGCCTGGATATGGAGTATGCGGAGTCCTTCCGGCGCGTGAAGCTGTATGTCCCAAAGAAGGAAGAAACGTCGCAGGAAGAAGCTCCGACAAAGGAAAAAGAACTCGAGTAGTGATTTACTTTGGGGTCACAATGGCATAGAAGCCTCTCCACCATTGCATAAACTGCTGGTGTGTGAGCGAGTGCCGGTTATAGAGAGAGGAATCGGCAAGGTAAACGAGATTGCTATTGCCGCCTGTGACAACCACCAGATGGCCGCCAGCGTATGTTGCAGGAGGCCAGCCAACAATCACGGGCCTGCCGTGATTGGCAATGCTGATGATTTGATCAAGCGTAAGGTTGTAGCCCCACGTCGTCTTAAAGCCAAAGTGAGCAACGGTGCGAGCGATGCCCACATCTTCCAGCAATCCTTCCTGGGGAGTGATCTCGCCTATCTGGGCTTCAACTTTCAGGATATCGGTAATCCTGTAATGATGCCCATAGGAGTTGATTACTTCAGTCATTGCAGCCGTCGAGCAGGTAGAGTAGGCCCAGACCTCGTATTCTTGCGTAGAGCTATACTGGGCCGGGTCGAGCTGGCTGATGCGCACGAGGGCTTGAGATGCATGAAATTGCGGCACCGGCGCCTGTAGCTGCTGCGAGGTCGAGGACGAAGACGACAGCCCCATAGCTGCCATGGTGACATTGAGTACAGTTGTCTTCAGGAGGAGCATACCTATGAGGAAGATGACGAGCAAGATGAGAGCGATGCCCAGCCAGGGAGTGGGATCGCCTCTCTGCCGCCTGAGCAGCCGGTTCAAGCCGAGCAATTGCCATAGATAGTCCCATGACCATGCAGCCGACTCAGCATAGGTGGCATAGCGGCTCGCTCGCATGGGCATAGCGGAGCGATAGCCGTTGCGTCCTGCAGGAAGAGAAACACGATACGCTGCGCGCTGCTCGCGTGATTGCGCCTGTACTTGTGATTGTGTTCTAGACGAGAGAAATAAGCCAATAACTGTGATGATGATGGCAATTGCTGCGAGCAGGGCAAGCATAAATACAGTCATAGGGCAGCAGCTCCTCGAAGCGGAACCAGGGATAGAAATAGCTCAGGCACAATACAAGGGTACTCGCTACCTGTACAGCGCAAAGTATAGCATAAAAGCGCGTATTAATGCAACTGCATGAGAAAATTGGGGTAGGCGTTATTCTCTATTTCGTGCCCGGTTCGCAAGCTGGCGTGCCTCCTGTAAGATAGAAGAACGCGACGGTATGTTTCTCGTTGTAAGCTGGATAGTTGCCTCACTTTCACCACCAACCGGTTTCGCTGCTCCATCAAGTACCTGTGCAATAAAGCGAGCCGGTCGTGGGGCTTCTGGCCTGTTGAGCATCTTGAAAAAAGGAATGGCCGCGATAAAGATGGCCACCGGAGGCTCAATAAATCCCAGCGCGGTAGCCAGGCCAATGCCTCCAAAATAGCCAATGGATCTGGGCCAATCAATCTGCACCGGCCCAATCTGGCTCGTCAATCCACGATCCTCTTCTGCTTCTGCCATATGATAATCCTCCCTCATAGCAAAAAGCGTAGCTTCACATGCTAATATTAATGTTATGCTTATGCAGACTCCGCGAACTCGTAAACAGGAGCCATGCGTACCGGTCGGGCCTTCGTTTGTCGTAAGGCTTCCAAGCGCTCAATTGTCTCGGGCGTAAAAAGCACATCGCCACAAACATCACATACCTCCGCTGGGATATGCTCGACCACGATGATGCGGTCGCCCTGACGAATAGCACGTACAACCTCGCGCTGCTTATACTCGCCTGGGCAGTCTGCAATACTGCATCTCATCTAGGACTCCTCTCTATAGGGCTCATCCACTTGGGTAGTGAAGGTACATAGACAGTAATAATAACTAGCAAAGGCAGTGTTGTCGTGCAAACTACATGAAGAGGACGGCCTTGAGTGGTCAACCCGGAAAGCAGACAACAAGCTCCACGACGATGGTCCGGGTAGTCCTCGATGATCTGGCCAACAGTAATAGCTTCTATCACCTCGGCCAGAGTTATGGCCTCTGCTTCCATTTCCTCACGAGCATGGTCAGTGATCCGTATAGCTCGAGTAGCGGCTTGCGCCTGTATCCTCGCCAGTACTACATCTAGGCCCATTCATCAAGGCCCTCCCCGCGTCATTCCTCATTTGATGCTTTTTATTCTAGCACATATGGTCAACAATCACCCAGCTACTTGGAAGGTAGCGATAGATCAAGAGGCCGACCATAAAGGTTTTCCTCTAATGGTATGTGCTTCGTTGTACTATCCTCGATTCAGATTCTTGAGCAGTCTATGCCATAGCTGTTTCGTGGCGGGCGCGCAAGACCTTCTTGTCGAATTTGCCCACGCTCGTCTTGGGAATGGCGTCAATAAAGATAATGTCGTCAGGGAGCCACCACTTGGCGACGCGAGGTCGGAGGTATTCGATGATCTCCTCTTTGCTGATCTGCCCGGCAAATTCAGGCTTTTCAACGACATAGGCGACCGGGCGCTCTGACCACTTCGGATGAGGCACGCCCACCACGCAGGCCTCCAGCACCTTCGGATGGCCCATAATAAGCCCCTCGACTTCAACCGAGGAAATCCACTCGCCACCTGATTTGACCAGGTCCTTCGTGCGGTCAACAAGCTGGATGAAGCCATCTTCATCGACGACTGCTACATCGCCTGTGCGCAGCCAGCCATCCACAAATTTCTCGCCGGTTGCCGGGTCACCGTAGTAAGCGCGAGCAACCCAGGGCCCGCGCACCTGCAATTCCCCGAAGGTCTTGTTGTCCCAGGGAACCTCCTGGCCCGTATCCATATTCACCACGCGGAAATCGACACCGGGGATGACCGTCCCCTGTTTGGCTTTGATGCGGAACTGCTCTTCGAGCGGCAGGTCTTCCTGGTAGCTGCGAAGCTTACAGAGCGAGGCCAGCGGCGAGGTTTCCGTCATACCCCAGGCATGCACAAGATTGACGCCCTTGCGATAAAGGCCTTCGATCAGCGACTGCGGTACCGCTGAACCGCCACAGTAAATTGCGCGCAGAGCAGAGAGATCGAAGTGCTCTTTCTCAAGCAGGTTCAACATGCCGATCCAGATGGTGGGAACGCCTGCTGCAACGGTGACATGCTCATCAGCCATGATCTGGGTGACTTTCAGCGGATCCATGAAGCGCCCGGGCAAGACAATCTTTGAGCCCATCATAATCGCTGCATGGGGGAAGCCCCAGGCGTTGGCATGGAACATAGGAACAACGGGAAATACGGTGTCCCTCTCGCAGAGCGCTCCTCCGTCAGCCAGTCCAACGCCCATTGAGTGCAGGAAGATAGAGCGGTGGCTGTAGACAACTCCTTTTGGATTGCCGGTGGTGCCTGAAGTATAGCACATGGCAGCGGCAGTATTTTCCTCAAGTGGGGGCCAGTCATAGGTTTCGGGCTGGCCGGCAATAAATGACTCATAGTCAACTGCCGGTTGTAACTTGCCACTGGCCTGGGGAGCATCTCCCATGATCACATATTGCTTCACCGTCGGTAACTGATCTGCCAACCTCTCCAGTAGTGGCACCAGGTCACCATCAACAAAGATAATCTTATCTTCCGCATTGTTAATGATATAGACCAGTTGCTCGGCAAAGAGGCGAATATTGAGGGTATGTAGTACAGCACCAATACATGGGATGGCGAAATAGAGTTCGAGGTGACGATAGGTGTTCCAGGCAAAGGTAGCGATACGATCGCCCTGTGAAACCCCGGCGTTATGCAGCGCGTGAGCGAGCTGCGCGGTACGTTTTCCCCAATCGCGGTAGGTATAGCGATGCAGCCCTTCCTCGGTGCGTGTCACCACTTCTTTCTTGTAATAAAGACGAACGGCGCGATTGTAAGCGTGCTGCAATGTCAACGGGTAATCCATCATTAAACCTTGCATGTTTTACCTCCTGAAGGATGCTAAACCATCAAGCAGCTCATCAAAACCCGGCGTGTCAAACAATGAAAACACTTCTCATAACTGATTGTACAAGAGGGGCCAGGGCAACCGCAAGGGTTGCCTCTACCCTGGACGATGATGTGACATCCGATTTTTGGGAGAATCGGAAAGGTACACAATTAAGAAATATAAGCACTACCTTAAAAAATGCTGAGAGTTTCCGCGCTTCCTCAATTTTGCTTGAATGATAGCTTCTCATCTGTTATGCTTTAACCAGACGATAAGGGGTCTCCATCTTTTAGGGTGATCGATGAGAATGTGCCGATAAATCGGCGCTGGCCGCGATAAATCGGGTTCCACGATAAATCGGGAACCTACAGTTCACCTGGAAGGATGGAGAGCCGCGATAAGACAAGCAGTGATACGGCTGCGTTGTCATTTATTTTTCATCTTTCAAAAAGAAAGGAACAACATATGGTTCTCCGTCAAAACACTAGACGCGCACGAGGGCTTGCCGCCATGAGCCCAGAACGGCGCCGGGAGATCGCAAGCATGGGCGGGCGCACCTCGCAAGCCAGAGGCACTGCACATAAATGGACAGCAGAAGAAGCTTCGGCTGCCGGGAAAAAAGGGAGCGCCCGTTACGCGCAAAGACGCAATGAATCAATGATCCACTCCTTCAATCAGTGAGGCAACCCTTGTATTCCCACGGGCGGCAGACCAGCGAAGCACCTCTGCTGCCAGGTAAATAGAACCTGTAGCACAGATAAGGTCATTTTCACCGGCCAGTTCCACAGCGAGATCCATGGCTTCGTAACTATGTTCAGCAATATGTATCTGCACGCGGGGAGCATACTCAGCGAAGACCGCCTGTAGCGTTTCAACGGTAGCGGCACGCGGATTTGCTGCCCGGGTAAGTATGACTGCATCGACCTCTGCCAGAGCCTGCACTATTCCTGCCAGGTCTTTATCACGCGCAACACCCAATACGACTATCAAGCGCTGCCAGTTGAAAAAGTCATGCAGCGCCTGCACCAGCTTCTGCATCGAATCGGCATTGTGAGCCCCATCGACGACAATAGCCGGGCGGTGCCCGATGACCTCGAGGCGAGCAGGCCAGCTTACTGCCCGAAAACCTTCTCGCAAGGCCGCCTCGTCCCAATTGATACCCCGCTCGCGCAACTGCTCAAGGGTAGCCAGCGCGGCAGTGGCATTTTCAAGCTGGTACTGGCCGGCCAGCGGTATTTCCAGGCCGCTATAGGTGTATCCCGGCGCCCGGATGGTAAAGCGCTGGCGCTCCTGATCGCGTTCTTCCAGGCGATACGTATAGCTGATGGCTGGCAACCGGCCATGCTCAACTTCGGCCTGCGCTGGATCGAACTCCCAGGCACCCACACGTACCAGGCGAGCATTCTGCTTCTGGCAGGCAGCGGCGATGGCCAGCAAGGCTTCGGGTGCCTGCGCAGAAGTGACAACCATGCCTCGTGGCTTGACAATACCTGCCTTCTCTGTAGCAATCTGGGTCAAGGTGTTTCCAAGCACCTGCATGTGATCGTAGCTGATCGAGGTAATCACAGAAACAAGCGGGTGTGTCACATTGGTAGCATCCAATCGTCCCCCCAGGCCGACTTCCAGTACAGCGTGTTGCACATGCTGGCGGCTGAAGTAGAGGAAGGCCAGAGCAGTTCCTACCTGGTAGGTATTGAAATCGGCGAATTTTCGCTCCGCCTGGATACGATCAACGACCGGGCGTATCTCTGCAATAAGCTGGGCTACCTCGGCTTCGCTAATGAGTTGCCCATTGACACGCATGCGTTCACGAAAGGTATGCAGGTCTGGCTGGGTATAGAGGCCGGTTCGCAGCCCTGCCTGGCGCAGGACTCGTTCAATGAGGGCAGCAGTTGAGCCTTTGCCTTTGGTTCCGGCAATAAGCGTGCAGGTATAATCTTGCTGCGGATTGCCAAGATGCTGGAGGAGATATTCTTCGCGGGCCAGGTTTTCTTCCCGGTTGCGCGTAAATGGCCCTCCTCGCTCGTAATCGCTGAAGCTATAGAGATAATCCAGGGCTTCTTTGTAGTTCATAGTTCATAATATCCTCGCACGATGGCGTCACTCATCTTCACTACGCGCATCATTTCATGCACATCATGTACACGCACAATATCTGCGCCCTGTGCTATGCCCAGGGCGATGGTTGCAGCCGTCCCCTCTATGCGCTCCTCAGGCGGCAAGCCGCCCAGCACGCGGCCAATCGTCGATTTTCGCGATGTTCCAAGCAGGATGGGCCGGCCTAATGCGCGCAGTTCTCCCAGGCGGCGCAGCAATACCAGATTTTCTTCCGACGTCGTGCCAAATCCGATGCCCGGATCGAGAATTAGATGCTCCCAGGCAATACCGGTTGCCAGCGCGCGATCAATGCTGCGTGACAGGAAGCGTATGACATCGCTGACGATATCATGTTTCTGGTAGCCACGCATATTCGCCATGAGGATTACGGGCACGTGGCGCTGGCCGACTAGTGTCGCCATATCAGGATCACCATACAAGGCCCAGATATCATTGACCAGCGCGGCTCCGGCATCAAGAGCCTGCCGGGCAACTTCCGCTTTGTAGGTATCAATAGAGATGATCATCTCTCCGGGCAGGGATGCCGCAAGCGCCTGGATCACCGGGATCACGCGAGCAATCTCTTGCTCTACTGGAACAGGGGCTGCATGAGGACGAGTTGATTCACCACCAACATCCAGCATAGTCACTCCCTCGGCTACAAATGCCTGCGCTTGCGCAAGGGCACGCTCAATAATGGCCTCCTGTGAAAGATTGCTCTCGATCAGGCCATCGCCTGAAAACGAATCGGGTGTAATATTGAGGATGCCCATTACATGGGTTTTCTGGCCCCATTCCAGGCGATGATTGCCCCAAATTGTGGGCGGAAATGGCCTCTGTTCCTGCTTCATGGCTGCTCTTGCCTCTGGCAGTACTATGCTATACTTACTCTAAGAGGGTTTCCATCCTTTGGGTGATTGGCGAGAATGGGCCGATTATTACCTCTCCCCCGGAGAGGGTGCGGCGGTGGCCACGATAAATCGGGCCCTACGGTTCACCCGGCAGGATGAAGAGCCTATTTTATACGCATTTTATTCTAAAAAGTATCGGCTAGAGAACATCATATCACCTTCGGGAAAGAAAAGAAGGGAAGCTATGGATATGCAGAGTCGTACTGAAGTAAGGCAGCCTCAACATCCTGTTAACCTTGCTCGCCGTTGCCATGAATGTACCGAAGAAGCCTATGGTCGCTGCCCGGACTGCCACCATAGCCTTTGCCAGGAACATTTTCCGAAACAGCAACACTCACCCTGCGCAGAAAAACAAATGAAATTAGCGCAGACCCAGGTCTGCTATGTCTGTGGGGCGCCAGTCTACCCAGATCAGTGGTCTACCTCACGTACATCGCATTATGTCGATCGATACACCTGTAAGGGATGCGGGCGATATGTCTGCGACGAACTGCACACGCAGCGTAAGGTCGATGATGTCGTTATCACCCGAGAAGGACTGCGAGGCCATCGCTACCAGTACACGAATCGCTATTGCGACCTGTGCGCTCCTCTGTACCGCATAGGCGGGATCAAAGGCCTGGCACGCTGGGCAGTGGTGATCGGGACGGTGCTGGCCGGGGCCTACTTATACATCCACCACTAATATAGAGAAAAGAGAAAAAGGAAGATAGAATGGTTTTGCCAGCGGCAATACAGTCAACTCTGCTGCGCCACCAGGAAGATATACAGCAGGCGCTTCATCGCGTTCTGAGGAAGGTGCAGGATGATGAGGCCGGCTCAAAGATTGTAGACCTCAGGCCTTTTTATGGGCAAATTGAATATCACCTGGGCTGGGTAGATGCGAATTTCTCTCCTGTAGCGAGCAATCCGGGTAAATTACTGCGCCCAACGCTGCTGCTACTGGCTTATGAAGCGGCGGGAGCCTGGGGCCTGGCTACAACGGTAAGTGGCACCGCTTATCTTCGCCGGGCGCTGCCGGCGGCTGCGGCTATCGAATTAACTCATAACTTTACGCTCATTCACGATGATATCGAAGACGGGGATGCCGAACGCCGTCACCGGCCAACCGTCTGGAAACAATGGGGCATTCCCCAGGCGATCAATACAGGCGATGGCTTGTTTGCGCTGGCTCGCCTCGCACTGTGGGACGTAATCAACGAGGGAGTAGATACAGCGCTCGCCGTGCGGCTGGGAGCGGCGCTTGATCGCGCTTGCCTGATCATTACCGAGGGCCAACATCTCGATATCAGCTTTGAAGAACGGCAGGATATCTCTGTAGCGCAATACATCGATATGATCGGCCGTAAGACTGCTGAGCTGATGGGGTGCGCCGCAGAAATGGGTGCTGCCCTGGGGACGCGCGACCAGGAAACGATTGCCCGGTTGCGCAGCTTTGGTTATGCGATGGGTATTGCTTTTCAGGTGCGTGATGACCTGCTCGGCATCTGGGCCACGACCGCAGAATTAGGCAAGACTCCGGCAGGAGATGTCTATCGCCGCAAAAAGAGCCTGCCCATTTTACATGCGCTGGAACATGCCAGCGAGCAAGACCGGCAATTCTTACGCGAGGTATACAGGCAAGCGGCGCCCATGACGGGCGAGCAGGTTGAGAAAGTGCTGGCGGTCTTTGCACGTACAGAAACCAGAGCCTATTGCCAGGCATTTCTGGCCGAGCAGTGCCGGCTGGCGCACGAAGTCCTGGCAAGTGTGCCCCGGTCAAATAGCCCGGTATCGGGGCGAGCCATCGATGACCTAGAAATGCTGGTGTATTTCGTCGAGCAAACGGTCAAAGGCAGTGCTGCTTGAGGGATGGTACAAACACAGCCCCAAGCTTCTCCAAGTTGAGAAAACTGTGCTATAATCTGTTCTCAGAGGAGGCAATTTTCATGGATATTACATCAGAACCAGTGCAATTTGATGATTTTGTGCATCACGCTCCTGCTATCTTTGAAAACATAGACAAAGAGGGGAAAAGCATTCTTGTCGAACGAGAGGGAAAGCTGTATACAGTGACTCCTGCAGGAACAAAATCTCGCGAGAAAAGAAGGAATCGAGTGTTCACTCACGATGATAGTCTCTGGAATATCGTTGGTATGGCTAAGGGAGGCGAGCCATATACAACTTCTGAGAATATTCACCAGGCAATTGCAGATGCCTATGAGTCTCATCAGTCATGAAACGTGTATTCGTTAATACTTCTGCCTTCGTAGCATCCAGCTATCATGACGATAGGCATCACAATGATGCAGTTGCTCTCCTAGAACGGTCAGTTCATGAGCAGTTTCAACTTGTCACTACAAACTTTGTCATTGCAGAAACTCACGGCGTTTTACTTATACGGACTGGACGAAATATTGCAGCGCGTTTCCTTGAGGAACTACGGAAAAGTACAACCACTATCATTCGAGTGAGCGCGCAGGATGAACAACGTGCGCAGGAAATTATTGTAAGCTATACTGATAAAGACTTTTCGTATACAGACTGTACCAGCTTTGTGATCATGGAACGCTTGCATATCAGGTTAGTTTTTAGCTTTGACCAGCACTTTGCCCAGTACGGGTTTGAGTTGCTACGCTCACACTGAAGCATGGAATCAGTTAGGAAGAGCATTCAGATGAAGCGCCAAATATTGCTAGTTTGTTGCTGCTTCCTTCTCGTTCTGAGCTTCTTACTGCTTGCCACTATGCCAGCGTATGCTCATGCTGGTACAAAAGAGCAGCAGCGTGCCCTTGCCGATTTTCCTACGGTTGATCCCAATTACATTTATGACCAGCTCTATTATATGGCGACCCATTTTCTGCACCGCGAGGCCGGTTACGATGTCAATTTCCCTCCCAATGTCAATGGGCACGATGAGTTTGCGGCATACTGGGCGCAGGAAGCGGTGAGAGACTTGCAAGGATTTGGGCCGCAGGTGCGCATCGACAAATTTCCGATCAAGGGATGGATAGGACGGCCGGCAGTTGTTCCGGCATTCAATGTAGAAGTGACAGTCCCTGGGCTAACACATCCAGAGCAGGTGGTCGTGATCGGCTGCCATTATGATGGGGAAGCCATCTCAACACAA
The DNA here is from genome assembly GCA_902812455.1 of Chloroflexota bacterium. Next base: position 72,448 of record CADDZH010000004.1, read on the forward strand.
TCGGCCAATGACGACGCTAGCGGCTGCGCTATCGAACTTGGTGTTGCGAAAGCGCTGGGTGAGTACTGGCGCAGCCATCATGTCTACCCGGCGCGCACACTGCGCTTCGTCATTTTCGATGCCGAGGAGCAGGGATTATATGGCTCGTTCCACTACGTGAATAGCACGATCAACGGCGATACGCATAACATCGTCGCCATGTTTAACGAAGAGCAGAGCGGCATTGCCTACCCGCTGCGCTACCTGGGAAAGGTGTCGAATCCGATCTTGCCCATGTACGTAGACATGTCTCCGCTCACGGATAACCCACTGTACCCCCACCAGGACCGGCTCTCGCCACAGCAGCAAGACGCGATCTCTCAATTTCGTGATCTGATGCGCCTGGCGGTACCGGCGGTCTTTGCCGAATTCCAGGCCATGGGCTACCGCACGCTGGCATATCGTTCGGATGATAACCAGCCGGTTGAGCAGCCTGTGTTCACCCAGGATCAGGTATCATACATCCACCTGGAAGATGACACGCTTGGTGGAAGCGATCAGATACCCTTTACGCTGGCAGGCGTGCCCTGTGCTACCCTGGTCGGCAACTCATCCTATTATGATAGAAATCCGCCCCCATGGTCGTACCCGTTCGATCAAAAGCAGGATACGATCCAGCTCATGAACACATTTGCCAGCGGCAGTTCGCAAAAGGCGCCAGCGCTGGTGCTGTCGCTGGCCCTGCCTGGTATGCTCACCACCTGGATGCTGCATCAACCCTCCATTCTGGGAGAAGCTCCTTTTGACGGAAACCCTCTCGTGGCGATCAGCGATGTTGGCCAGACCGTCGTTAACCAGCCTCTTTCGCTGGATGCCAGGGCTTCTTTTGACCCCCTGAACAGCAATGGTGCGCTCACCTATACCTGGAATTTCGGCGATGGAGCAACGGCCACAGGTATCACGGCCAGCCATACGTACACGAAGACCGGCAATTATACCCTGGCATTGACGGCCAGCTCGGCGACCGGAGTACGCCATGTCAGCAAAGTGATCTCGGTGACACAGCATCCCACAAGCTACGCCAACCCCTATGCACAATACCAGGCCGATGGGATTCCGCCCTCAAATCCGGCAGTTAAATTGCCAACGCCGGTTAATAGCCAGCAAAGCCAGGCTTCTAAAATTTCAACGATAGCTCCTATAACAAATGGAGCAATAAGATGGCCTGTATGGCTGTTAGTCGTCTTTGGGGTGATAGTGATCGTCGTGGCAGCGATAATTTTGATGAGGATGAGAAGCAGCGGAAAACGGGAAGTTTGACAAGGTTTTGTAGCCCATTCATAATTAATGGCATAGGAGTATCTTGTTTTCAATTACGAGGAACCTGAATCATGGCAAGGCCGATCTATGTCATTGGACATAAAAATTCCGATCTGGACTCTATCGCCTCGGCGTATGGTTATGCCCGCCTGCTGTGCATGCAGGGAGAAGAGGAGGCGATCCCTGCTCGCAATGGTGTGCTTAAACCGGAAGTGCGCTTTGTGCTCGAACGCTACGGGGTTGAAGCGCCGGAAGCGATAGATGATGTCTACCTCCAGGTGCGCGACGTGATGAGACGAGGCGTGATCTGCGCCTATCTCGATCAACCGATTCTGGAGGCCGGACAGCTCCTGCAGGAGCATAACCGCAGATCGATGCCGGTGGTAGACGCAGAGAACAGGGTACGCGGCATCATCGCGACCGAGGATTTCGCCAAGCTCTTTTTTCATGAGCTGGATCCACAATCGGTCAATCGCCTGCCATTGCAACGCGATAACCTGGTACGGGCGCTCAAAGGACGTGTGCTGGTTGAAGGCCGCCGCAAGCTGGGTGACCGTGTGCTGGTGGGAGCAATGCAGGCCGAGACGATGGCGGACTATATCGAGCCGGGCTGCCTGGTTGTGCTGGGCGACCGCGAGGATGCCCAACTCAAAGCTATCGAGTGCGGCGCGGCTGCTCTCGTCATCACTGGCGATCTGCTTGTTTCGGCCCGCACCCTTGCAGCAGCGCGGCAGCAGGGCGTGATGGTGATCAGCACCGCTCACCATACCTTTACAGCGGTGCGGCTGATTAACTTGAGTATCAGCACGCAAGATATCATGAGCCGCGAATTCGATTATTGCCATCCTGAAGACCTGATGAGCGAGGTGCAGAGAACGCTGGCCCGGAGGCGCGCCATGCCTGTGGTTGATAGGGAAGGCAAGCTGGTTGGCTACCTCTCGCGCACCGATATCCTGAATGCGCGGCCCAAACGCGTGATTCTGGTGGATCATAACGAGCAATCCCAGGCGGTAGATGGCATCGATGAAGCCGATCTACTCGGTATCATCGATCACCACCGTATCGCCGATGTACACACAAACAAGCCGATCATGTTCCGCGCGGAGCCGGTAGGTTGTACGGGAACGATCATTGCCGGGCTGTACCACGAGGCAGGCGTGGCTATCCCGCGCGAGGTAGCCGGCCTGCTGCTGGGAGGGCTGCTCTTCGATACGCTGATCTTGCGCTCACCTACTTCTACTCCAAAAGATGAGCGCGTGGCTGCTGAACTGGCCGAGATTACCGGGGAAGACAGCGAGCAGTATGGCCAGGAGCTTTTCGAGGCGGCGGCAAGCGATATCCAGGGACGCTCGGCGGAAGCATTGCTGACCGCGGATTTCAAGGAGTTCACTGTAGGCAATAGCAAATTTGCCATAGGGACGGTCGAAACGGCCAGCCCGGCAAGCGTCGAGAGGCGCATACTGGAACTGCTTTCAGCCATGCAGCGGCTTTCTCGGGAGCGAGGATACAGCTCATTCCTGTTTATGATCGTCGATATCATCAATATGCGCTGCCACCTGCTGATCTATGGCGGAGAACAGGCGGTGGCGGAAGTGCTGGGGGTTCCTTTGGAGGCTGATGGGCATTCGCTAGAAGTGGAAGGGCTTGTCTCGCGCAAGAAGCAACTTGTTCCACTGCTGGGACGCATTCAGGCCGCCATGGCATGAAAGAAAGACGGGTTGTAACAGTAGTTCCATGCAGATAGCTACATTCAAACAGATCGTGTATATTCCACGTGGGAGGTTTGTTACCCAAAACTACTTGTCAGAGAACAAACACTATGCTAAACTAAGGGCAACTCAATCTACCTTTTTCCTTACATAAGGAAGAGGCAATTTTTTGCGTGTTTGGTTTTCTTGCAGATACCAACATAGTGGGCGGTCAGTGTTGACGCGCTTCTCTATTCTTGTGCCTAAGGAGGGCTTTTTCTACAGTGACTTACTTTATCTGGGTACCTATTGGCATAGGACTGTTAACTGTGCTGTTCGTGGCGTCACTTGCGCGCTATGTCCTAAGCCGAGATACTGGTACGCCTGCTATGCAGAAGGTGGCCAACGCTATTTTTAAAGGAGCGATGGCCTTCCTGAACCGGCAGTATCGTACCATTGCGATCCTGGCGGTTTTCGCCGCCATCATTGTGGGCATCGTGCTTGCGCTGCTGGGCCAGGGCGACCAGGCCTACAAACTTAGCCTTGCCTGGCATACGGCTGTGGCCTTTCTCATCGGAGCGTTTTGTTCCGGCCTTTCCGGCTATATCGGTATGTACGTAGCGGTCAAGTCTAATAGCCGCACAGCAAGCGCAGCGACGCGCAGTCTTGGTGAGGCATTGATGGTTTCTCTACGTGGTGGAGCGGTCTCCGGTTTTCTCGTGGTTGCGCTCTCCCTGCTGGGTGTTTCACTGGTCTTCACGGCTTATGGTGGCTTGAGCGATCCATCGCTGGCTCCCTCGCTTATTGTTGGGTTCGGATTTGGCGCGAGTTTTGTGGCCCTGTTCGCACAACTCGGCGGCGGTATTTATACGAAAGCTGCTGACGTTGGCGCTGACCTTGTAGGGAAAGTAGAGGCCAATATCCCTGAAGACGACCCGCGAAATCCGGCCGTCATTGCCGATCTGGTGGGCGATAACGTTGGTGACTGCGCAGGCCGTGGCGCTGACCTCTTCGAGTCGACGGCTGCTGAGAACATCGGCGCCATGATTCTGGGCGTAGCGCTCTACACCTCTACTCATAATATCGGCTGGATTCTCTTCCCGCTGGTCGTGCGCGCCTTTGGCCTGATCGCTTCCGCCGGCGGTTTGATGTGGGTTCGCCCATCGGTAGTCACCGAGCCAGACAAAGCTGCCGGCAAAGATCCCGGTGAAATTGCGATGCAGCAGCTCAATATTGGCTACTTCATCACCTGTTTCCTCTCCATAATAGGTGTCTTCTTTGGCAGTTTCCTGTTGTTGAGAGGCGGGGGTATTACCGGCAACGCAGGCATTCCGCCCTGGGTCTGGTTTGGCCTGGCCGGAACGACGGGCATCCTGCTCAGCGTTGCTTTCGTCTACATCACCCAGTACTACACAGCGGGAACATGGCGTCCTGTGCGTGAAATTGCCGCTGCCACGCTCACCGGTCCTGCCACAACCATCATCACCGGTATGGCAGTGGCCTTTGAAAACGTGGCCCTGCCGGTGCTGGCTATCTGTTTCGCGCTGGGCCTCTCGTTCTTCTTTGGCAGCCAGGTGACCATCCCGCTTTCTTACCAGAGCAGCGCGGGTATTATCAATCCCGGCGGCATCTTTGGTACAGCGGTTGCCACCATGGGTATGCTGATGAGCTGCGCCTACATTCTGGCAATGGACACCTTCGGCCCCATCACAGACAACGCTGGCGGCATCACCGAAATGGGCGGGCAGGCCGAGGAGGTGCGCGATATTACCGACGCGCTTGATGGCGTTGGCAACACCACAAAGGCTCTCACCAAGGGCTATGGTGTTGGCTCTGCTGCCCTGGCGGCTTTCCTGCTCTTCAGCGCCTACCTGGATGTGCTTTATAGCTTCAAATGCAAACAGGTGGCAGCCAGCGGTATCTGCCGCACAGCAGCCGAGGCAGCCAAGGCTGGCGTCGTCTACCATGTTGACCTGGCAGACATTTTCGTCTTCATCGCAGCCTTGATTGGCCTGACGCTGATCTTCTTCTTCAGCGCGCTGGCCATCCGTGCTGTAGGTGCAGCAGCCAAACGCATGATCGAGGAGGTGCGCCGCCAGTTCCGTGAGAATCCGAAGATTATGGCGGAGCGACCCGAAGATCGTGTTGATCCCGACTATGCACGCTGTGTTGATATCAGCACGCGCGGCGCACTACGCGCCATGGTTCTCCCTGGTCTGGTGGCTGTACTAACACCGATTGCAGTTGGGGTCATTCTTGGACCGCAGGCTGAGGCGGGCACGTTGATGGTCGGCACGATGGGTGGTATCGTTCTTGCGCTGGTTCTCAACAATGGCGGCGGCGCGTGGGATAACGCGAAGAAGTACATCGAGGCTGGCTACCTGCGTGTCAATGCACAGGGCGAGATGGTTGATCGTCTCGACCCGACCGGTACTGTTCTGGGCAAGAAGAGCGAGCCACACAAAGCTGGTGTGGTTGGCGATACCGTGGGCGATCCCTTCAAGGATACTGCCGGGCCATCGCTGCACGTCCTGATCAAGCTCCTGAGCACGATCACGCTGGTGCTGGCTCCATTGTACGTGTTCTTGCATCCATAGTACTCTGTCAAAGTTCATACTGAGATGCGAAATCCTGGCCTCCACAAGGGAGGCCACTACCTCTCACCAATCAAGCGAAGCAGCCAGGGCAGGGGAGGCCAGGCGAAGCCCTGCCCTACCATAAAATGAAGGGGGCGTTTAGTAGTAAACGCCCCCATTTTTATTATGGGGAATTCTCTCCATCTCTTTTTGCGCTTGATGCGTTCTATTAATAGGTAAGGCTTTTTTATGAAAATTACAAAATTCATCTGGGATTATACAGGGCGCGAAAATGGACTTTATCAATTTATCCGACAATGGTGTGATCGGGATGGGGCCGATAATGAGTTTTAACGACCAGGATCGGGAATGATGTTGAGGGGGTGGTGGAGGGGAGCGCGAGGGCGCGGGGACAAGCACAAGGCCCCCACCCAGCCTCGTCTCCACCCACAGCTTCGATACATCGAGCTTCTGCAAGTCCCTACAGGTGACGACCCATTCCTGATTACCTCATGTGATCGGAAAAGTTCATCAGGCGATGGGATCGTTTCCCCATGACCGGTTTTGCTCGTGAACATTCATCACCGGCTGTGGGCGCGATCAATCGGCGGTGGGCGCGATCAATCGGGCCCCTACGGATACTGTGATCAACTTCTTGTGGTGGGCGCGATACATCGGGTTCCACGATCAATCGGGAACCTACAGAGGATCCCATCAATTTGGTAATATTCATAAAAAGCCTGGCCAAGGTTTTGCTAATTGCTGGCGAAAAAGCAGATGGAGTAGGCAATTATGACTTACAATTATCACACCAGGAAAGTTTTTTTCATGTTTCTTGTGGCCCTTGCGCTATGCCTGGTTCTGGTAGGATGCGATGTTAACATCTCCCTGCCAGGTGGCACCGGCAGCACAGGAGGAGGATCAGGGTGCCAGAGCAACTGCACAGTAGGATCAGGGGTGCAAGGTCTCCAGGTCTTTGTAGAGCCGAACGCAGGCGAAAGCCCGATTATCAATGCTATTGAGGGGGCAAAAAAGTCTGTCTGGCTCGAGATGTACATCCTCTCCGACCGCAATGTGATTCGCGCTCTGGAAGATGCGGCTAATCGAGGGATCGATGTGCGCGTGATGCTGGAGCCGCATCCTTATGGCACAACTCCTCCCACGCGCACAGAGGATCAATTGAGAGCCGCAGGTGCAAAGGTAGAGGATAGCTCTCCCAGCTTTGCCCTGACCCATGAAAAAGGCATGATTATCGATGGCACGACGGCATATATCATGACCTCCAATTTTTCTCGTTCAGCGCTCGGCGCCTATAGCAGCAGCTCAGGCTACCAGGACAATCGTGAATATGACATCGTTGATACCAACCCGCAGGATGTGCAGGCAGTGAGCGCCATCTTCCAGGCCGACTGGAACCGCACCACCCCTCAGTTCAGCGATCCCAACCTGGTTGTCAGCCCTGTCAATGCTCGCAATGACCTGACAGCTCTGATTAATAGCGCGCACAGTTCGCTGATCATCGAGACAGAAGAAATGCAGGATTCGGGGATCGAGCAGGCGTTGGCCAGCGCGGCGCATCGCGGTGTCAGGGTGGAAATTATCCTGCCTTCGTCTAGTAGCTCTTCCAGCAACAGCAACAGCGAGGGGATCAGCGTCATTAAGCAGGGGGGCGTGCAGGTAAAAGAAGATACACAGCTCTATATGCACGCCAAGATGATGGTGGTCGATGGGCAAAAGGGATTTGTCGGTTCTGAAAACTTCTCGCCGGAATCGCTCGATCAGAACCGGGAATTGGGCATCATCATCTCGGATCGGAATGTCCTGCAAGTCTTGCAGCAGACATTTCAGCAGGATTGGGGCGTCTCGCAAAGCGCGTGACCCGTGAGGGCAACCGCAAGGGTTGCCGGTTCTCTACAGAGGCAGGTTTTTGCATCATCGTCGTAGGGGCGGGAGCGGTTGAGTTGTGAAGCGGGGAGGCTTGCCTCGCCCCAACTGTCCATTAAGCCAAGCACAAGGGCGGCGCAAGTGCCCCTACCACCCTGCTCAGCCGCTCCCGCCCCTACGGATCGGCGTCCCTGCTCCCGATTCCGGTTATGTGGTACTATAAATAGAAATAGTCAGGAGGAGGGAATGATGGTTATAGAGAGGGCAACGTTTACGGCGATGCCGGGTAAGGAAGAGGAATTGGGGCACGCCATTTTACGAGGCCTGGAAGTCATCCGCCGGCATCCAGGATGCGTCTCGTCGAGGGCGGAGCGCTGCATTGAGAGGCCTGACCAGTACATGGTTATCAATGTATGGACATCGCTTGAGGCCCACACGGTGGATTTCCGAGGCGGCCCGCTCTTTCCAGAATGGCGCAGCCATATCAATGGACTATTCGAGGGCAATCCGGTGGTCTTCCACTATGAGCCTTTTTAAGGGAGCCTTGCACCACGTCTGTAGGGGCCGATTTTGAAGATTAACAAATTCATCCACCCATCCTAGAGGCCACCCATGTCATCCTGAGCGAATGAGCCGTAGCCCTGAACGCAGTGAAGGGGAAGGATCTCTGTTGATCGGCATCAGATGCTTCGCGGAGTTTCCCCTGAGCGAAGCGAATGGGCTCAGCATGACATGCCTGGAGCATTCGGTATACCCCCTGGTTACTTTTGAAATTCATCATGGAGCCAATGCATGGACAAGCAACAAGAAACCATCGAGCGCGATAACCAGCCTGAAACATTGTCATTAAAAGAGACAGGCAAGAGCAAAGAGGAGCAACTGGAGGCACACGTTGCTGAACTGCGCCACCAGATCGAAGAAGCTAACTATCAATACTATGTCCAGGATAATCCTACACTGACCGATGCAGAATACGACCAGTTGATGATGGAGCTGCAGCGCATCGAGCAGGAGCACCCGGAACTACAGACGCCGGATTCCCCAACGCAGCGCGTTGGGGCTCAGCCACTGCCGGAGGTGAAGCAACACCGCCATCCTGTACCTATGTTGAGCCTGGCCAATGCGCGCAACGAAGAAGAATTGTACGCCTGGTACAGGCGAGCACAGAGCATTTTGCCGAGAGCCACCTTTACATATGCCTGCGAGCTTAAGATTGATGGGCTGGCCATGGCTCTGACCTATGAACGAGGCAAACTCACGGTGGGTGCTACACGCGGAGATGGCCTGATAGGCGAGGACTGGACAGCCAATGTGCGTACCGTGCGCTCGATCCCACAAAAGCTGCGCGGAGAGCACATCCCTGACAAGGTTGAAGTGCGGGGCGAAATCTACATGACCACGAAGGGTTTCGAGAAGCTGAATGAGCAGATCGGTGATGGAAAGCTCTTCGCTAATCCCCGCAACGCGGCAGCAGGCTCACTCAGGCAGAAAGACGCCCGCATTACAGCATCACGCCCCCTGGAATTCTTTGGCTACCAGATCGGCTATATGGAAGGCATGGATTTCAGCAGCCAGTGGGAAGCTTTGCAGCTTATACAGGAGTGGGGCTTCCCGGTCAATCCAAACAACCACCTGGCAAAGTCGCTGGACGAGGTGCTCGAATACTGCAAGAAGTGGGAGCACGAACGCTTCAACCTGCCATACGAGATTGATGGCGTGGTGATCAAGATTAACGATATTGCGCAACAGCAAGAGCTAGGATCGGTAGGGCGAGACCCGCGCTGGGCTATCGCCTTCAAGTACCCGCCGATACAGGTTGCCACCCAATTACATGATATTCGCGTCAATATTGGGCGAACAGGGTCGGTCAATCCCTGGGCCGTGCTGGAGCCTGTCAATATTCGCGGGGTGATAGTATCGCGAGCTGCTTTGCATAATGAAGGAGATATCCAGCGCAAAGACCTGCGCATCGGCGACTGGGTGCTCGTGCAACGCGCGGGAGAAGTGATTCCCCAGGTGGTCAAGCCCATCGAGGAGCGGCGAACCGGCAAAGAGCAGGTGTATCACTTGCCGGAACGCTGCCCGTTGTGCAATACGCCCATTGTGCGCGTTCCCGACCAGGCTATGGCGTACTGCCCAAACGAGGAATGTCCTGCTCGCCAGGTAGAAAGTATTATTCACTTTGCCTCAAAGGGGGCAATGGACCTGGACACCATTGGCGAGAAGATGTGCGCGCAACTGGTTGAGACCGGGCTGGTCAAGAATGTGGCGGACTTTTACTCGCTGACCCGCGATCAACTGCTCTCGCTTGATGGAGTGAAAGAGAAAAGCGCCAGTAATATGCTCAATGCCATTGAAGCGAGCAAGCATCGCCCACTCTGGCGCTTGCTCGTCGGACTGAACATCCGTTATGTAGGAGAGAAGACAGCGCAAATCCTGGCCGATGCCTTTGACAGCATGGATCGCTTGCTTGAGGCAAGCGAAGAAGAGATTACTCGCGTCCCCGGTATTGGCCCGGTGGTTGGGCACAGCGTCTATAGCTGGCTACAAGAAGAGAAAAATAGAGCCTTGATCGAGCGGCTGCGGCAGGCGGGAGTCAACATGCAGGAAGAACGGCGAGAGCCAGCATCAGGCCCCCTTGCCGGCCAGACATTTCTTTTGACAGGGAAGCTGAATAGCATGACACGGCCGGTTGCCGAGGAAAAGATCAGGCAACTGGGCGGGACAATTGCCTCCGGCGTGAGCAAGTCGCTGAACCACCTGATTGTGGGGGAGGATGCCGGCTCGAAGCTAGCAAAGGCGCAAAAAGCCGGCGTACCTATTCACGACGAGCAGTGGCTACTCGATCTCTTCAAAGAGCACGGGGTTAGTGGGTAGGGATTTTATAAATGATGAGCCTACTGTGATACAATACGTCCAGTAGGCTCAACCTCTCTGATCCCCATCATAGTGTTCAACAAAAAAGGAGGTTATAGACCATGTACGAGGATGCCTTAGCGCGTGTAGACATCTTTTCCGGCCTCCGTAAGAAGGACTTAAAGGACCTGGCAACATATTGCCGGGACAGAACGTTTAGCCCGGGTTCGGTGATGCTTACTCAAGGCGAACAAGGATTAGGGCTCTTTATTATTACCAAAGGGACAGTACGCATCACCCGGAAAAACAGCCCTGATGGAGCAGAGGAAGTACTGGCGACAGCAGGGCCAGGGGATATCATTGGTGAGATGGCGCTTCTGGATGATCTGCCGCGCTCTGCTACGGTCACAGCCGTAGATGAGGTAACCGTGCTCTTGCTACCATTATGGGAATTTCGCCGTATCCTGCGTCGTATATTCCGCAGCGACCCCGACGTTGGGCTAGACATGCTGGCCGTGCTCAGCCGCCGCCTGCGTAAAGCTCAGGAACGAGCCTTCGATTAAGTCGCCTCGCGCAGGACCCGATCCTGGATCTCGACCACCCGCTCCCGCAGCTTGAATTCCGCGTTGGGGTCATCCGGGTGGATAATCGGCGAATTGACGAGGATGCGTGGATCGCGCAAGAGGTCGCGGGCTTTGAGGGTATCTGGAATCATCACCAGCATCAAATGACCGCGAACGATATGGGCCTCGACCGGGCTGATCCTCGGGGTGCCATCGCTGCGGATCGTTCCCACGAGGACAAAGCGAAAGCGTTCAATTAGCTCGCGCCCCTGTGCAGCAAGCATGAGGGCTGCCGCCTCAAAATCGGCCCATTGGAACATAGGATCCTCCAGTTGATGTAGGCATTCACACAAATGGAACCAGAGCAAGCATATTCCATTTTTGGATGAAGAACAGGGCAAGAATACAGGCAGAGACCGTCTTTTCGTTTCTTCATTTCCCTTTCCACAAGGAGGGAATCTGCCTGCGCACAAGAAGACTCCCACATCCATGCGCATGGAATGTGGGATGGCATCGGATGGTGGGGGAAGGTAGGTAGCTCATCTTTTCTGGTGTGGTTCTCAACAGAGCTATCAGCACCGGTTGGCATGGTATGAACGTCAAACTTATTCCAAGCAATGTTGTTACAAGTATCCCGTGAGAGACTCATGGTGGTCAGCAATATTCACTTCACGCTTCCCAGGACACTAGTGCCCTCTTCTTGCGAATGGCTACATGGTTCTCGCGCTAAAGAGCGAGATGATCAGACCGAAGTTGATCACCGATAAGCGCCCAACGTGTGGCGTTTGAGCCGCGTTCAATCCCTTCCGGCGTCAGCATACGCGCTGGCGGCGCCGGCTCCAAGCGCCTGGTGGGCCGTGCTGGCACACGCGAGACCGCCCATCAGCAGTCGAAGACCGACCAGCAGATATCGTTTCGCAACCGCTGATCGTCCAGAACCAGATCGCGAATCGCATCCGGCAACTGGTCGCGCTGCCAGCGGCACTCGAGCTGGCCGCTCCTCTCTCCCTCGCCGAGAGAAGCAGCCGCACGCGCGGCCTTGATCGCGTAGGCGGCGGCGCCGAGCTCGTGGGCGGCGACGTGCGCGACGACCGCCGCCTGACCGGCAGCATAGGCGGCATGGCGCGCCGCTCCGCTCAGATCCCTGGCTGCCGCCATCGCATGGCCGCCCGCTGCACGGGACTGGGACATCGTAATCTCCCCGCGCGCCCATGCTCGAGCCTGCTCAATGGCATAACGCGGCCGTGAGTCCGAAGGCCTCTCCGACTCGAAGAAGTGCAGGACGTGCTCCGCACACGCAGCCGCCCACAAGGCGAGAAGGTGATGGTCTGCATCCGTGAGCGTCCCCCCGCGGCGGATGGTGATGAAGCGAGGGTCGCGATCTTTGGGGAGGATCATCCTGCACCTTTCATAGCTAGAATGTATCTCACTTCGTATTAGATTGTTTATCGAGTACTATTTTTTGTACCGAAGGGCTTACGGCCTTATCCGTGCGGTGAATACAGCCATACCAACAGCAAGGCCGGCGCATTCCCTCTTTGAGTTCCGTGCGCACCCTTTCAACGTGCTGCCTTCTGGTTTCTGGTTTTTTAACAGAGATCGCCCAGCATATCCATTCATTGCGCGCAAGAGGTGTAAGATCCTCCCATGCCGCTAGCGCCTCCGCGTCAGAAGCGAGGGTTTTCCTTAAATCCTCTGGCAATTCGTGGACAACACCACCGGAGATTTCATTGTTGGTCCTAGTCATATGGCTATCCTAACACAAAATAGCCCTCTCTCGCAAGGATTACAGGAGCTAACGGCATCTTCAATTTACCTGTCTTCTCCCGTGCCGAATGTACAAAAATGGTGTGCACATGTTCGCTTGTGGAGCGGCTTGATTTGCTGCCAATGGCTGTGCTGCTCATGATTGGGGGCAAACTGCCTGCAAGACGGGCACAATCCGCTCACTTCGTAGGGCATTTACCGCTGAGCCAGCAACCAGCCAGAGAGGCTGGTTCAGAGGGGGAGGGTTTTTGCACCTCAACAGATCCACTTCGCAGGAACACCAGTGGAACCAGTTCCTCTTTGGCAAGAGCAAGAGGGGAAGCGGGAGGGATTTGAAGTCAGCAGGAGAAAGGCGAAAGCGCTGAGAGCGTCTCCCTCCTTTCTACGCCGCATCGCTACACAACAATCGGAATGGCATCCTTTGTTGTATCCTTCTCGAACTAAGAGTTTATCCGAAAACCGGATCAGAGCCTGACTCCCACAAGGGGAGTCACTCCATGTCCCCTCGTTAGAGGCCGCAAGGTGTAGTGGCCTCCCTTGTGGAGGCCAGGTTTTCGGATAAGTTCTAAGTCGTTGCTCATGGAATAATTATACCGCCGGAACTTTTTTGCTGATTTTATCGTCATCGTTGGTAAATAACCTGAAACAAGGGAGGAACCCGCGATGATAAAACGGTTTGCTATTCTTGTAGTTGCGCTTGCATTTTTCATGCTTCAATCCCTGCCCGCTCTAGCCTGTGGTGGGCTGATTGCGCCGGATGGAGATGTTCGCCTGGCGCGAGCAGCCACGCTGGTAGCGTGGCACAACGGGATCGAACGATACCTGACGAGTTTTACGTATGAGGGTAACGAGTCCAATGTAGGGTGGATCGTGCCTTTGCCGGCGGTACCCCTCAAGATTGAAGAGGGCGGAGCATGGACACTCCAGCGCCTGGCCATTGAAACTGCACCCCGGTTTACTGATGAGCATATCCAAGCCGCAGCCGTGCCCGCTCAAGCAGCGCAGGTTATTGAGCGGGTGAAGATCGAAGCCCTCAATATCACAGTGATACGAGGCAGCGGACAGGCGGTATTGAACTGGGCCACAAGCAGCGGCTTCTCCATCGGTGGGGATACGCGCAGCCATCTGCTGATCTATGCGAATGCCAGCCCGATTTTCATGGCCGCCAAATACGATACGACTGCTGCGCGAGCGCGTCACCAGCTCGAGGGAGACGGTGTGCCTATACTGATCACGATGAAAACGCCTTACATCTGGGTGCCTCTGGAAGTGCTGGCGCTCGATGGACAGCAAGTCCAGGCTGACATCTACTTGCTGACCGATAAACCCGTGAATACAAGCATGTTGAACCTGAAAATCGGACAATCGGCGGTAGGAACGCAAATACCTGGAGCGCCCGGTTTCCAGGTGGCGTTCCAGGAACGGATGAACCCTACTCTGTATCATGACCTCTCGACCGACCGCAACATGAGCTGGGTTCAACCGAATGGCTGGCTGACGTACCTGAAGCTGGACGCTCCCAATACCTCGGTCACCTACGATATGGCTGTCGGTTCTGATGGTTTGATTCACCTGGCACCATTTGGAACGCCTCCAATGAGTATTATTACTACCCGGCAATCCCCTGGCTTGTTCTCATGGCTGCCGAATATGCCGCTGGGAACGCCTCAGGTTGTAGAGCCTGTGCTCTTCTTGCTGGTTGTTGTAGGGCTGGCATTCCTGATTGCCAGAGTTATACCCTTCGTTTCTGCAAAAAGAAGTAGATGACAAACTCACAGGTCATCTCTGAACGAGACAAAATAACAGGCATGAGGTATAATGCAAACAATCAGAGATGACCTGGAAACAAGGATGAACAAGCGGAAATTACTGGAGAAGGTCATAGCAGGGCCTAAGAATGTTCAGTTCAAGGACATGGTCCTACTTGTCGAATCATTTGGCTTTCGTTTGTCGAGAATTAAAGGTAGTCATCATATTTTTGTTCATCCAGGGATACCTGAACTTGTCAACTTACAAGAAGTAAAAGGGAAAGCCAAGCCTTATCAAGTTCGTCAATTTCTGGAGTTGGTCGAACAGTATGATTTGGAACAAGGAGATTAAGTGAAAGACTACCATATCAATATCTTCTATAGTGAAGACGACGATGGATATATCGCAGATATCCCTGACTTGAAGTTCTGTTCAGCGTTTGGCCATACGCCGGACGAGGCTCTTAAAGAGGTTTTGCTTGCGAAAGCGGCCTGGCTTGAGGCTGCACTCGCCGAAGGCAAGCCAATCCCCCCGCCCAGATATAGGCCTGTCATTTATCAAGTAGCTTCAGGGCATTAAACAAGGGTGATCCCTTCTGGATCGCTTTAGAGTGGGAGGGGTTCTGGAGTGTGCAGCGAGGCACGAGGGCACGGGGACAAGCACAAGGCCCCTTCCCATCCTCGCCTCCACAGGTTTGCTATGCAGGGCGACAACGACGCTGGCGCGTCTCGTGTTCTGCGAACACTCAGTCACCCTGCAAGGTAGCCTTGTCCCTACACGTATTTCATCTCGGTAAAACGCGAGCGCAGGGCGTTGACCTGGGATTTGACGTTTTTGCCGAGGATAGCATCGTGGATGAGCTGGGCGAGTTCGCCCATGGCACGCTCGTCCATGCCGAAGCGGGTCATTTCGGGGGTGCCGATACGCAGGCCGGAGGGATTGCGCGGGTCGCTATCGCCTGGAAGCATGTTGTAGTTGACGATGATATCGCTGGCTTCCAGGCGTTTTGCCACCTCGACGCCACCACCCCATTGGGCCACGTTGACGGCGATTGTATGGCTCCTGGTGTAGCCAAATTCGCGCGCCTCGACCGGTGTGCCAAGTTCATCCAGGCTGCGCCCAAGGGCCTGGGCGTTGCGGATAATTTGAGCGGCGTAATCACGCCCGTATTTCTTCATCTCGCGCGTAGCAACGACCAGTGCCGGCAAGCTGTGCAGGTGATGGTTGCTGGATGAGCCGGGGAAAACGCCGCGATCGGCGGCAGTCCAGTATTTTTTCTCATCCTCACCTTCCAGGTTGGCCAGGATCAGGCCGCGCTGTGGCCCTGGGAAGGTTTTGTGCGTGCTGCCCGTCACCCAGGTTGCGCCCTCGCGTAGCGGATCCTGGAACTGGCCGCCAGCAATCAAACCCAGCACATGAGCGCCGTCATACAGTAAGGGAATGCCTTTCGTTCGACAGAAGGCGGCTACTTCTTCAACCGGTTCGGGGAAGAGAAAGAGGCTTTTGCCCATCACAACCAGTTGAGGCGATACCTGGTCAATCAGTTCGATGGTTTTCTTGGGGTCAACGTGGTATTGATCGGAGGTGAGTGGCAGGTAATGCAGGTGAATAGCCTTGGGGCTGTCCATTTTCAAAGACTGGCCGCGATCCTGGATGCGGCGGCCAAAGACACCCACCGGCCCATGGCTGATATGGCCACCGGCATCGGTCGAGTTTGCGATGATGGTATCGCCACCACGCAGCCAGGCCAGGGCAATGGCAGTGTTGGCCGCGTTGCCGCTAATGGGACGCACATCGACCTGCTTCGCTCCGAAAAGCTCCTTGATTTCTTCTTCGGCCATGCTCTCTATTTCGTCGATGTAGCGAGTGCCCTGATAATAACGGTTGACTTTATCTCCCTTGTTTGGGTGCCCCTCGGCGTAGCGGCCCATAAAGTCGGAGTTCTGCACGCGGCGAACGGCTTCGCTGGGGGTATTCTCGCTGGCGATCAGGTTGATTGCCTGTGTCTGCCGCCAGATATTTTCTCGCGCAACGATGTCCTCAATGTCACTGATATCTACTGGCATGATTGTTCTCCTTCCACATTGTTGATGTCGTGGTCAAATATGCCTTCAGTATACCAGCAGAGAGAAGCTGTCACAAGAGCAAAACGTAGTTGAACAAAATGCGCCATGCTGCTATACTACACCGTACCGAATACACTTATCTGGATAATTGCGCTGCACAGACCCTGGAGGGTCTGCATCCTTTGGGGTGATTCACGAGGGCCGATAAATCGGCGATGGCCACGATAAATCGGGCCCTACAGTTCATCAGGTAACGTGGCTATTGATCAAGGTATGGGAGCTGAGACGGCCTACAAACAGGCAGGCCGTCTTTTGCAAAGAAACTCAGGAAGGATAGAACGGTTCTATGAAGGTTTATAGGGCGGAACAGATTCGCAATGTGGCATTGATTTCCCATGTTGGGGCGGGTAAAACATCGTTTGTGGATGCGGCCTTATTTGATAGCGGCGCTGTCACCCGGCAGGGCAAGGTCGATGAGGGCACCTCGATCTCCGACTTTGATCCTGATGAACTCAAACGACACATGTCGTTGAATGTGAAGGTGCTGCCAGTCGAATGGAGAGAGCATAAGATCAACTTGATTGATACTCCTGGCTATGCCGATTTTGTAGGTGAAGTGAAGGCTGGCTTACGCGTGGCCGATGCGGCCCTTGTGGTGGTGACGGCAGAAAAGGGAGTGGAGGTCGGAACCGAACTTACCTGGCGCTATGCCGACGAGCGAAAGCTGCCGCGCATGGTGCTGATCAATAAGCTTGATAGAGAGAATACATCGTTTGATACTGCGCTTAAGTCTTTACAAAGCCAGTTTGGCCTCAAAGTTGTGCCCCTTCAAATACCGATTGGAGAGCAATCCAGCTTCCGGGGAGTCGTAGACCTCGTTTCGCAGAAAGCCTATACCTTTGAAGGCGGCAACAAAGTACAGGAGATTCCTGTTCCCACCGAACTCCAGGATAGCATTAGCACCTATCGCGAGCAACTGATCGAATCGGCGGTGGAGAGCGATGACACGATCATGGAGAAATTCCTGGAAGGTGAAGAGCTGAGCGATGAAGAAATCGTGTCGGTCATCAAAACGGGAACACGCAGTGGTCAGTTAGTGCCTGTGCTATGTGCCGCAGGCAGCAAAAATATCGGCGTGCAAACCGTGCTCGATGCCATCGTGGACTACCTGCCAGATCCCATTCAGGCGTTACCGGGGGATGCTAAAGCGTTTGGTGATAACCTCGCGGCATTTGTCTTCAAGACGGCGGCAGCGCAGGTCGGTACCATCTCCACCTTCCGTGTCTATACAAGAACAATGAAGTCAGATTCGCATGTCTATAATGTGCAAACGAAGGCGGACGAGCGTATTGGCCAGTTGATCACGCCGCGCGGCAAATCGCAGGAGCCGGCTACTGAAGTTCCGGCGGGCGATATCGGGGCTGTAGCCAAGCTCTCGAATACGCACACGGGGGATACGCTTACGAGCAGTAAAGATATCACGCTGACCCTGGAGCCGATCAACTTCCCCGAGCCGGTCTACACCATAGCAGTCTTTCCGAAGAGCCAGGCCGACCTGGATAAGATGAGCAACGCCCTGACGCGCATAACTGAGGAAGATCGCACACTGCGCATCTCTCGTGATGCCGAGACAGGGGAAGTGCTGCTATCGGGTATGGGTGAGGCACACCTGCAAATTACGCTTGAGGCTATCAAGCGCAAGTACGGCGTTGACCTGGAGTCTCGCGAGCCGCGTATCTCTTATCGAGAGGCCATTCGCAAGAAGGCGAGGGCCAACGGGCGCTTCAAGCGGCAAACTGGCGGTCACGGCCAGTTCGGCGATGTATGGCTGGAGATCGAGCCATTGCCCTGGGGCAGTGAGGAGACATTCATCTTCGAGGACAAGATCGTTGGCGGCGTTGTGCCAGGCCAGTATGTTCCAGGCGTTGAAAAGGGCGTGCGCGACTCGCTCAGGCGCGGGTTCATTTCGGGCAACCCAATGGTGTACATCAAAGTAGCACTGGTCGATGGCAAATACCACCCGGTTGATTCGTCTACCCAGGCATTTGAAATTGCTGCTTCGCTTGCTATGCAGGAAGCTGTGCCGCAGGCCAGCCCGACCATCCTGGAGCCGGTGATGACGGTGACGGTCACGGTGCCGGAAAGCAACATGGGTGATGTGATGAGCGATATCAATACCAAGCGCGGGCGCGTGCTGGGTATGGCGCCTGTTGGTAACGGGATGCAGCAGATCACGGCAAACATACCGCAGGCGGAGATGCTGCACTACACGACCGATTTACGCTCGATCACGCAGGGCCGGGGCACGTTCACAGCGGAGTTCTACCAGTACGAAGAGGTGCCGGCGAACATCCAGCAGGAGCTGATCGAACAGTACAAGAAGTCGCAGGAGGCCGCCAAGAAGTAGGCGTGATCAATGAGCCGTAGGGGCGCGATAAATCGGGCCCCTACGATTTTCTTTTCAGGTGAAGCCTCTGGTATGGCTTCTTCTTGCTCTGGCCTCCCCGCGCCTTCTTTCCCCTGCCCTTTTGTTGTTCCAAAAAGGCCATGGAGGGCTTCTTCTTACCCTTGCCCCGGCCCGCCAGCAATAGATTCGCTTCCTCCTGGTGGCCGTGGCTGAGCAGCCATGCACGAGCGCGCTCGTGGAGGTCTTGCAGCGAGGGGTTTCCGGCGATCATCATCCACATGGCGAATTCGGGATCGTCGGGCATTCCTCGTTCTGGGCCCCATTGACTTTCAGCTATAAGAAAGCCGGTAACCTGCTTTACGTCGAGTGTGCGCAGCACGGCTTCTAAGCGCTGCCGAAAATCTGCATAATCTGGCATGGTTTGGCCCTCTCTTTCGTGGTCGCTTTCCTCTGCTATGTTAATTGAGTCTAAGGTGGTTATCGTCCAGGCGATGGGCCAGCATCTGGCGCATAAAAGGGAGTTCGCGGCGCAATACGGCTATCACTTCTTGCAAGCGCTTGATCGTTGAAGTGAGCTCCAGGAAATATTGTTTCTGCTCATTCGGTATTTCCAGGAAGTAGGCAATAAAGTGAGAAAGTTCTTCTGGATCGCCTGGTAAATCTGGGCGCACATGTTTGTCATATTCTTTGGCGGTCTCAAATAACAGTTGCAGGTACGAGCTAAAGAGGTTACGGGCCTGCTCTGCGTAGGCGGCTAGCTCCTGCGCTGGCTCAGGGAAGTCCGAGTACAATTCCACCAGGCCGGTGAGGTAAGGTTTTGCGCGGTGCTGGCTAAGAATACGGAATCTATGGATGCCCTTAGCCATAAGGATAAAGCGCCCATCTGGTAGCCTATTCAGGTCGCGAATCTCCGCGAGAGTTCCAACGGGATAGGGTTCCTCGTGTAAAGGTACGCTTCCAGGGCGGACCAGCACGATGCCGAAAGGCTTCTTCTGCTGGAGACAATCGGTAATCATCTGGCGGTAGCGGGGTTCAAAGATGTGCAAAGGCAGCACCATGCCTGGAAAAAGGACGACGTTTAAAGGAAATAAGGGTAGCTCAATTGCGCTAGCCGGCATAGTTTTCCTCCTCGGATAAAAACCGCTACCACCAGGCGTAAGAATAATGACCTCCTTTTGACATAGCTTAACGAAAATATGGGATTACGACAAGAGGCGGGCGGCGCAAGCGCCCCCACCGCACCACATCCCCGCTCCCGCCCCTACGACACGTTACAT
>CADDZH010000005.1 GCA_902812455.1 Chloroflexota bacterium
ACTCGGCGTCGGACTTGGAGTGGGCCTGGGTGTTGGACTCGGAGTTGGAGTTGGACTGGACGTCGGACTGGGGGTCGGACTCGGAGTTGGAGTCGGACTGGGCGTAGGACTGGGTGTCGGACTCGGAGTTGGAGTCGGACTGGGCGTAGGACTGGGGCTGGGGGTCGGGCTAGGTGTGGGCTTAGGCGTGGGACTAGGAGTTGGACTCGGCGTAGGTTTGGGTGTAGGGCTTGGAGTTGGACTCGGACTAGGCGTTGGGCTTGGGGTTGAGCCTGGCCCCTGGGTTGGAACTGCTGCTGGAGTGCTACCTGTAGTTGGTGGGGGAGTGGTGCCCACAATTGGAGGGGAGTTGACCAGGCGATTGTACATGAAAATTGTGCTGCGTTGCCCATCGAGGGTTCCCACATAGAGCTCCCATCCCGGTCCCCAGCCTGGTAATATCACGTGCTGTTTAATAGTGAGCTGGGGCGTCAGGCTGATCAGTTGCAACGTTCCTGTTTTGCGGTCGTAGAGCAGGATATCGGATTGACCTGTACCTGCGAAATCGCCAATATGGATCTCAAGGGATGATCCCCAGCCATTAACGGGCGTAGACTTATCGCTCAGGTTGACAATAAGCGGCTGTGCTGCGCTGCGCTGGGCAGCAACCACCTCGTTATACACCCGCGAAGGCAAATGTAACTTGCTGATACTCAGTACTTCATCTGCCAGGCTGAGCACACTCAAAGTGCCTTGCAAGCGATTGTAAAGCAAGAGGTCGCTGGTACTATTACTGGTGAAATGGGCATTGAACTCCTGCTCAGATGAGCCGGGCGGCAGGCCAAGGGCAAGCTGGCTTGCAGTGCTTGTAGTCGTAGCAGCACTGCCGGTCGCATTCGTGTTCGTGTTACCGGTTAGCATGTTATTCGTTTGCACTATAGCAGAGAGATCATGGCCATCGACGCCGGGAAGCTGGGAGAACAGTCTGGGGTCAATAGCGCGAGGGAAATAGATAAAGCGCAGCTCGCCATTTTGGAAGCGAGGCTCATTAATGACTGCCATGGGGTAGTCGATGCCAATATGCATAGGAGTAGGATCGCCATAGTTTTGATAGGTGACATTAAAGGTACTGCCATCGGAACTGACAGAGGTCACAAAGGCAACATGACCTGGAGGGCCATAGGCCCAGACGCCATCAGCTCTGGGAAAGACGGCAATAGAGCCAACGCGAGGAGTTCGGCCTATGGGAAGGCCGGCAGCTTCCGCATCGGCGATCCAGTCTGCTGCATTGCCCCAGTTGCGGGGTAGGTTATAGCCGAGTAAGTGCCACTGCTCCCAGGCCCACCACACACAATTACCGCCATTGGGATAGGGGCCGGGACAGAGCGGAAAGGGATTGCCATCAGGGGAATAAGAAACGTGACGACAGGACTCATCCAGCGTTGCGGCTGTATGGTTAAGCGAGCTAAGCTGGGCAAATGCGTTTTGTTCAAGGATTGGGCCTATCTCGGTACAAATAAATAGCACAAGCACAAGCAGGCCCAGCAACTTGGCATAAAAATACTGCTGGTGCCGGCGCATAAGCGCCAACTGGCATAACCTTTTAGAAATAGTGCGCCAGGAGGCAGGAAACATAGAGTTGATCCCCCTCTAGGTTCTTCAGGGCTCAAAGACCGCCTAAGCCCATTTGGGATTGAAACACTAATTTTAGTATAGCATGCCCAATAAGGCATAAAAGTCCTGGCTGGCTCAGATTCTGCCTGAATGTACGGACTATCCCCCCTTGAATGATCGTCACAGCATCGTTCCAATTAGAATTAACGTTGCACAGGAGGAGAAAGTTCCCACTGGATCAATCTCAAAAAAGAGCTTGACAAGTGGGAAAGGAGGGTGCTATATTAGCTGGTGTCAGGGGCGGTTAGCTCAGCCTGGTTAGAGTGCCACGTTGACATCGTGGAGGTCACTGGTTCGAGTCCAGTACCGCCCACCAGAAAAGCGGCTCGTCGAAAATGAGCCGCTTTTTTTGATCTCTTGAGGCCATGCGTGCAAGATGGGATCAAGCCCTGGATACACGCGTCCCGATGCCCTCGTCACGGGTACGGTGAACGCCTGCCGTTTCATGGATACCGCCTTCGGGATAGACCAGCCTGGCTTCATGCGGGGGCAGCAGGCTTGCCACCTCTTTAAGAACGGCGTCGAGGAATTGATCCTCAGGCACAGTTTTGATTACTTCCCCTTTGCGGAAGATGACACCGCGCCCTTTGCCCCCAGCCAGGCCTACATCGGCATCGCGCGATTCGCCTGGGCCGTTGACAACGCAGCCCATCACGGCAACATGAATGGGTGTCTGCACTTTGGCCAGTCGCTTCTCGACTTCGTTGGCGACGCCGATCACGTCGATTTCGACACGCCCACAGGAAGGACAGGACACGAAGGTGACACCGCGATTCCTCAATTCGAGGGCGCGCAGGATTTCATAGGCCACGGGAATCTCTTCCTCCGGCTCGGCGCTCAGGCTGACGCGAATGGTATCGCCGATCCCTTCGGCAAGCAGCAGGCCAAGACCAACGGCAGACTTTACCGCGCCGGTTACCAGTGTGCCGGCCTCTGTGATGCCGAGATGAAGCGGGTAGTCCGAACGCTGCGAGAAACGGCGATAGGCCTCAACAGCGGTCAATGGAGAAGATGACTTCAAGGATACTTTGATTTCGTGGAAATCCATCTCTTCGCACCAGCCAATATATTCGAGCGCCTTGTTGACCATACGCTCTGCCAGTTGCTCGCGTTCCCTGCGGCGAGCTTCAGCAGGATCGCTGCGTTCCAGCACGCCGTCATCACGCAGCCGCACCTGAATACGCTGCATCTGCGCCCGTTGATCAAGAGCATCGATTGAGCCGGAATTGACGCCGATACGCATGGCGATGCCGCGCTCTTTACAAGCGGCTACAACCTGTTCAAGCGACTTCCGGCCATTGATCAGATTACCGGGATTGATGCGCACACAATCGACGCCCTGCCGGATAGCTTCCAGGGCAAGTGTATGTTTATAGTGAATATCGGCTACGAGCGGGATGTGAATGCGTTTCTTGATTTCACCGATGGCAAGGGCGTCTTCCTCTTCTGGAACGGCCACTCGCACAATCTCACAGCCAGCCTCTTCGAGACGATGGATCTGGGCGACAGTGCTCTCTACATCGCGAGTGTAGGTGGTGGTCATGGATTGTACCACGATGGGCGCATCGCCTCCAATAGCTACATCGCCGACATGAATTTGCCTGGTTTTCCTTCGCATGTTTTCAATCGCTCCATTTTCTATGCTACTTTATCTATATTATGACCTATGTTCAGGGGCGAGGGCAAGCGCAAGGCCCCCACGCCCCATCTCCGCCTCTCCTTGCCCCTACAGGTGACAAGACGTATGTTCAAGAACGAGGGCAAGTTAATGGATGATGCCCCGGACATCGAAAAAGGTGATCACGACCATCAAGCTGAGCAGGATAGCCATGCCCACAAAATTAATCATACCCTCGATTTCGGGCTTGAGCCGCTTACCGCCACGCAGCACTTCTACCAGCACCAGTACAACACGCCCGCCATCGAGAGCGGGGAACGGCAAAATGTTAATAATTGCCAGGTTCAGGCTCAAGACAGCCGTCAAGCTCAACAAGGGCCACCAGCCTTCGCTGGGAACAGTCTGTGCGACCTCGCCTGTGATTCTGACGATGCCTACGGGGCCAGCCAGTTGGACAGGTATAGCGCCCGTGATCATCTGCACGATAGCGATGATGAAATCGCCGGTTATCTGAAAAGTATACTGTATACCATGCAAAGGAGCCTGCCAGAGCGGCAAGCTGTTATAGGTAATGCTGCCGCTGGCAACAATACCCATCGGCCCCTGGCCAGCCGGTGGGTGCTCGCGCACATTGACCGTCGTGGTGACAAGCTGGCGAGAGCCGGGGCGGCGTATAGTCAGGACAACGGGGACCGTGGCATGGCGATTATTATCAGCCTGAATTTCGGCATTGACAATATCTTGCAAATCGGTGAAGTACTTAACCGGCTGATGGTTGGCTGCAACGATAACATCGCCAGGGCGCAAGCCTGCCGCCGCTGCTGGAGAATTGGGATCGACCGTGCCGACCTGGGGGAGCAGTTCTGGCTGTCCCAGGCCAAAGGCAATGGTGAAGAGCACCATAGCCAGGATAACATTCATGGTGACGCCGGCGACAAGCACAATGAGCCGTTTGCCAGCCGGTTTGGCCGCGAAGCTATGGGGGTCGTAGTTTCCTTCGGCATCGTTGACATCGCCATTTTCTCCTGGCATGCGCACAAAGCCCCCAATGGGGATCAGGTTGAGCGAGTAGATGGTATGATTGGAGACGCGGGCGCCGAATTTACTTATTCCCCCACTGGTGCCGCTAAAAGGCGACTGCTTCAGAGAGTCATAACTATCCTCTTCGCTCTGCCTTCCGGTAAACCAGATAACTTCCCAGCCTCCCGCATCGCGTTTACGAATGCCTACAATGCGAGGGGGAAAGCCGAGGCCAAATTCCTCGACGCGGATACCCGCCCATTTAGCTGTAATAAAGTGTCCAAATTCGTGTACCAGCACCAGTATTCCGAAGACCGGAATAGCGGCCAGCAAGTACCAGTTATTCATACCAATCTATCTTCCCTTTTAAGGTGTTGCAACAGTGTGTTCTTCATAGAATGTTCGCGTCATCCTGCGAGCCCATGAGCTTGCCTCGATGATAGCAGGTAGATCGGGCTGCTCCACAGGCTGGTGGCGCTCCATCACGGTTTCTATTAAGGCTGCGATATCTAAGAAGCCAATCTTCTCATCGAGGAAGAGCGCCACAGCCTCTTCGTCAGCTCCTACCAGCACGGCGGGATAGGTTCCTCCACGCCTCGCCGCTTCCAGCGCCAAGCGGAAGCAGGGGAAACGCTGCATATCGAGCGTTTCAAAATTGAGGCGAGCAACATCTGGCCAGTCCAGGTCTCGCACCAGCCCGGTTCCGGCAGTTGGCAGTCGTTTAGGGTAGCTCAAAGCCTCAAGGATGGGCAGGTGCATGCTGGGCAGGCTTGCCTGCAGCTTGAACGAGCCATCTATAAATTCGACCATCGAGTGAATAACGCTCTCCGGGTGGATAACGACATCGATCTGATCATATGGTATGCCAAAAAGCCAGTGCGCTTCCATGACCTCCAGGCCCTTATTCATAAGCGTAGCCGAGTCTATGGTTATTTTTGGTCCCATGCGCCATGTTGGATGCGCCAGAGCTTGCTCGACGGTCACCGAACGAACCTGCTCAAGAGTGGCGCGGCGAAAAGGGCCGCCAGAGGCTGTCAGCAGCAAGCGTTTGACTTCGTTTATCCGCTCGCCACGCAAGCATTGCCAGAGGGCGCTGTGCTCGCTATCGACAGGGCGAATATATACGCCTGCATGACGCACCTCCTGCGTGACGATATGGCCGGCCATGACCAGCGTTTCTTTGTTAGCCAGGGCAATAGCTTTACCAGCGCGAATAGCAGCCAGGGTAGGCTCTAGACCTACCAGGCCGGAAGTTGCAGCGACCACAATATCGACATCAGGATGGGTTGCTGCATCTAACAGGCCCTGCGCACCGAGCATAACGCCTGGAATAGCTGCTCGTGCCGCTTCCGCTATTTCTGGTGAACCGGCAAAGCAGGCCACCAGCGATGGATGAAATTCCTGCGCCTGCTGAGCCAGCAGAGCCACATTGCTGCGTGCAGCAAGCGTAACTATACGAAAATGCTCTGGAAAACAGCGTACCACGTCCAGGGTTTGCTGGCCAATGGAGCCAGTGCTACCGAGCAAGGCGATACGTTTTGGAAAAGTGGCCATATATCCTTATACCTGACGATTTTTCATAAGTATTCGTCACACCCAATTATAGCACGAAAACGCCCCTCCATTTATTGGCCCACCAGCAGGGCAAAGAAGTAGACGACGAAGACAGCAAATATGAGGCTATCCGCGCGGTCGAGCATACCGCCGTGGCCGGGCATGATCTGGCCGCTATCTTTGACATGGGTCTGCCGTTTAATGAGGGACTCGGCCAGGTCGCCAAGAGCTGCCGCTATGCCCACCAGGATGCCAAGCAGGATAGCGAGATACCAGGGAACGCCCAATGGTTTGACGGTGAGCAGGAGGGCAGCAATGACTGAGGCTACCAGCCCTCCAAAGACGCCTTCCCAGGTTTTGCCGGGACTGATATGCGGAGCCAGCCTATGCCGGCCAAAGTAGTGGCCAGTAAAAAAGGCAGCGCTATCAAAGCCCCAGACAGCGATCAAGAGAAACAACAACCACCATCCGCCGCGAGGGAAGAACAAAGAAAAGCTATGCGTGCGTGGGTCGTAAAACGAGCCGGGTACGTTCCCGCGTAAGAGCAGGAAAAAGCTCAACGGCCAGCCCAGGTAAATGGCGCTAGCCAGGGTAAGTGACCAGTCTACGATGAGGCCGTCACGCTGCTTGCGAAAAAGGAGCCAGAAGAAGGAGAGCAGCAGAGCGGCGCTCAGGCCAGCTTCGAGCAAGAGCAGGCGCTGCTGCGGGAACATGGCGGCGACGAGAAAGAGCGCGCTAAGAGCCAGGCTGATGGGCATCAGTGGCTGATAGCCAGCCTTGAGCAGCATATTGTGCAGTTCATATGTTGCCAGTACTACTACCAGGAGCAAAGCAATAAAATCCCACCAGCCGCCAAACCAGACCAAAACGAGGACCACCGGTATCACGATCAAGGCAGTAAGCCAGCGCAGGCCAACAGAGACGAGCCATTGCCTGTTGGCCTTTTCAGGCGCTTCCGGTTGTGGATTATGTTCAGGTGTGCTTTGCACGCACGCACCTACCCCTGTTGCGCAACAGCACCCGCAGGTGTAGAGGTGAGACGGCCAAATCGCCGTTGGCGCTGGCGGTAGTTCTCTAAAGCTTCTAGTAAGTCTTCGCGGCCAAAATCGGGCCAGAGTGTGGGCGTGACATAATACTCGCTATAAGCCGATTGCCATAACAAGAAATTGCTCACGCGCATCTCGCCGGCGGTACGGATAACCATATCCGGGTCTGGCAAACCGCGCGTATAGAGATAGGAAGCAATCAATTCTTCTGTAATAGATTCGGGCCGATGCCCATCAATGATAATCTGGCGCACAGCATCTACCAGTTCTGCTCGCCCACCATAATTAAAACAGACATTGAGGTCGATACGGGTATTGTTGCGAGTAAGCTCAACAGAATCACGTACAGCTTTTTGAATATCGGGAGAGAGTTCCTGTAAACGGCCAAGATGGCGCAGGCGCACACCATCGCGGTGAAGCTTTTCCAGGTCTGAGCGGATCGTTTCCCAGAAGAGGTGCATTAAGCCCTCAACCTCTGTGCGGGGACGACCCCAGTTTTCAGTTGAAAAAGCGTAGACACTCAGCATCTCGATATGCTCATCAGAAGCTGCTTCCACGACGCGCCGTAAAGCATTGACACCTGCCTTATGCCCCGCCAGGCGCGGCAAGTGCCGCTGGGCCGCCCAGCGCCCATTACCATCCATGATAATTGCCAGATGGCGCAAGGGAGGGACTGGACGCTCAGGTGCCTGCTCTTTTTCTACAGCAACCTGGGCCTGTACGCCTGTATCTTCTGCCTCTTGTGAAGAAGGGAATGCATGTTGTAACCTGGTCAAATTTAGACCTCCAGAATTTCCAGTTCTTTCGCTTTGCCGGCCTTGTCCATCTCATCGATGAAGCGGTCGGTAAGCTTTTGTAGCCGCTCGGTGCTACGTTTAAGCTCATCTTCGGAAATTTCTTTCTTTTTTTCGCGGTCGCGCAGCTTATCATGTGCGTCACGGCGAATATTACGAATAGCGACTTTATGTTCATCCAATTTTTTATGGACAATCTTAACCATCTCACGACGCCGCTCCTCGGTAAGCGGAGGAATAGCGAGGCGGATCACCTGTCCATCATTATTGGGGTTAATGCCCAGATCCGATCGCTGGATAGCTTTTTCGATATCGGTCAGCAGCCTGCGTTCATACGGCTGGATGACGATGAGACGAGGTTCAGGCACAGATATTTGAGAAAGCTGGTTGATCGGAGTAGGCGCTCCATAATAGTCAATGGTGATACGCTCAACGAGAGCAGGGCTGGCGCGACCGGTACGGATCGTTGCCAGGTCCTGTTTGAGAACCTCTACGGCCTTTTGCATACGGCGTTGAGCATCATCAAAAATCTCTGTAACCATAGCAATTCTCCCTTACTTGACATCCCATTGGGTTTCTTGCATGTCATGCACGAGGGTGCCATACTTCTCCCCACGCACGATAGCTTCTAAAGCGCCCTGCTGGTTGAGGTCAAAGACGACAATGGGCAGGTGATTATCCTTGCAGAGGGAGAGGGCTGTACTATCCATGACTTTCAGCCCCATATTGAGCGCGCGCATATAACTGAGTTCTTCGAACTTGCGGGCATGGGGGTTACGCATGGGATCATCGTCATAGACACCATCTACTTTGGTTGCCTTGAGTAAAATCTGGGCATTCAGCTCAATGGCGCGCAAGGCAGCAGCGGTATCGGTGCTAAAGAAAGGGTTGCCGCTACCGGCAGCCAGGATGACGACACGGCCCTTTTCCAGGTGGCGGACAGCCCTGCGGCGGATGAACGGCTCAGCCACCGGGGGCATCTCAATGGCCGTCATGACACGTGTCACCATATCCAGTTTCTCCATAGCATCCTGCATGGCCAGCGAATTCATGACTGTTGCCAGCATACCCATATAATCAGCGGTAGCTCGATCGATACCCATTGAAGCCGCCGCCTCAGCTCCACGCCAGATATTGCCGCCGCCGATCACCATAGCGATTTCTACGCCTAATCCATGCACGCGCTTGACTTCGCTGGCGATACGGCGAACGGTTTCGGCATCGATACCATAGCCCTGTTGCGGGCAGAGCGCTTCACCGCTCAGCTTGAGCAGGATGCGATGATAGGCAAGAGATGAGTCTTGTTGAGACATACTATGCCCTACCGGCCCAATTCAAAGCGGCTGAAGCGGCGTACCACAATATTTTCGCCGGTTTCAGCAATTACGCGGCGCACAAGGTCGCCGACCACTACGCTTTCATCCTTGATCCAGGGCTGCATCATCAAGACCTGCTCGCCCAATTGCTTCCTGAGCTTGCCATTTACGAAATCTTCGCGCCTATCTGCCGGAACACGCTCGATAGCAGGGTCATCTAAGATGCTCTTGCGCGTCTCCTCAAGGACATCGGCAGGAATATCCTCAAAATTGATGTATTTGGGAGCGGCGCCTGCAATTTGCTTGGTTAATTCGCTGGCAAGCTGGCGGAAGGCCTCACTGCGGGCCACAAAATCGGTGCTGCAGTTCAACTCTAAGAGCACGCCGAGATTGTGGTTGTGATGGACATAGGAGAAGATGCCTCCCTGCCTGGTTTCGCGCTCGGCCATCATCATCTTCTCGGCTTTCTTCCCTCTCTTCGCTTCGATGATCTTGACGGCCTCTTCCCAGGTGTTCGCCTCGGTGAGAGCGGCCTTGCTATCGGCGAAGGTAGCACCTGTCTCATCACGCAATTTTTTCACATCTGCTGGAGCAAAAATCATTGTTGTTTCTCTCCTTTGTCTTCTTGTCTATTCTACATGCAGCATGCCGGGAAGTACAATCACTCCCGTGCATGTTTCGAGTACCTTGAGTGCTTGACATATATGTATATCATGAGGAGATAGCTACATATATATTACGTTTTTTCCTAAGAGCATGAACATCCACAGGAAAAGGCGGGAGGCAGAAGAGCCGCATGTGAAGCGAAACTTCAGCAAGGCGATCTCTTACCTCCCGCCGCTTGCTATGAGCCAGGGCGTTCCTGAAGCGGGCGACCATCAAGGCCCACCCGGCCGCCCGGCATCCACCCTCGCCCCTACAGCTCATCCGATCCCATTTCGTTACCTTGACGCCTATTGGGCAGCGCTTGCCTCTGCTCTACAGCCCTACAATTCTTTCGCGGCCAGTTCTGCTTCTGCCGGGGTTTCTTCCGTGCTTTCCTCAAGCGCCGGGGCTTCTGAAGGCGCCGGAAGCTCGGCGATAGCTTCGGCCTCGGTCGTTTCAGGTAGCTCGCCGGGGATCTCTCCGCTTTCTTTCTGGCGAGCCTCTAGCTCTAAGCGACCTTCAATCACGGCATCAGCGATTTTGGCACAAAGTAGGCGCACGGCACGAATCGCATCATCGTTGGCGGGAATGGGATAATCCATTTCGTCGGGGTCGCAATTGGTATCGGCCAGGGCGATGACAGGGATTTCCAGGCGCCGGGCTTCAAGTACTGCGGTATGCTCTTTATTCGTGTCAATGACGAAGAGCGCTCCCGGCAAGCGATGCATCTCCTTAATGCCGCCAAGGATACGCTCCAGGCGAACCATGTCATCTTGCAAGCGCTGCACCTCTTTTTTGGGCAAGCGCTCGAAATCTCCCTGATCCCGGCGAGCCTCCAGTTCCTGCAGGTAGTGGATGCGAGACTGGATAGTCTTGAAGTTGGTGAGCATCCCACCCAGCCAGCGCTGGTTCACATAGAACATGCCACAACGCTTGGCTTCTTCCGCCACAGCTTCCTGCGCCTGCTTTTTCGTGCCGACAAACAGGATGGTCCCACCATTGGCCACAAGCTCCTTCACAAACCTGTAGGCCTCATTGAGGCGTTGGACAGTTTGCTGCAAGTCGATGATATGGATGCCGTTGCGCTCCACAAAGATGAAGGGTTGCATCTTGGGATTCCAGCGACGAGTCTGGTGCCCGAAGTGAACCCCCGCTTCTAAAAGTTGCTTCATCGAGATAACGTTCGCCAAAAAACAAATCCTCCCTTACTGTTCCTCCGCTCTCTTCATCTCAACACCAGGGGTACCCACGGTATAACCCTACAATCTCCATGCGAGGGTACCAGGGCTGCCGCTGATCGGAGAGCGTGTGTATTTTGAATTACGCACAGATTACATGGGTAATCACGCATGATATGCACAAAAGGATTTTCCCTCTTGCTCAGATGAGAGTATATCACATAGGAGGCAGATAGGCAAGCTTTAGAAGAGGTACCATTGTGAGTTCGGGGCAGTTATGCTATGATAGCAGCAGTGGTGATGCTTGCTCTTTGCTCAGAGGAGCAAGCACATGACAGAATACAGAGTGGGTTGGAGAAAGATTTCGGGAAGCGACTCGCAGGGACACAGACAAAGGAGCAGCCGATGGCCAAAGACATTGAAGACGAGGTAGCCTACTATTACGATTCCCACCCCACGCTGGAGGATCTGATGGGGGAAACATCCTTCCACGCGGCCCTGGTGCACTACCTGGTCGATGTGCTCACCTGGCTGTTCCGTAATCAGGTCTGTGCTATCTACGAAAACCTCAACTTCTACCAGAAGCCCGATCCGATGGAGTATCCGCTGGCTCCCGATATTGCCGTGATCAAAGGGGTGTCCTTTCAGCACCGCAAAAGCTGGCGGGTGGGCAAGACGGGGCCGGCGCCACAGGTCGTGTTTGAGATCATGTCGGAGGAGACCTGGAGGAACGACCTGCGCGAGAAACCGGCCACATACGGCAGGATGGGGGTACAGGAGTACTATGCCTATGATGCGCATGTGCCGCCCTTGACGCGGGCGACCGCGCAGCGCTTGTTTGGCTGGCATCGGGATGCTGGCCGGGGGGTGATGCGGGAGCTAGCCTTGCAAGCAGGCGGGCGCTTATGGAGTCCTGGCTTGGAGAGCTGGCTGGTGGCCGAGGGCACCTCGCTGCGGCTCTATGATGCGCAAGGGCAGATGCGCCTGACCCAGGCCGAAGCGGAGGCAGCGGCCAGAGAAGCCGAAGCGAGACGCGCCGAGATGGAGGCCAAACGGGCGCAAGCGGAAGCGCTAGCCAGACAAGCAGAGACACGACGAGCAGAGAGAGAGGCCCGGCGCGCTCGTGCTGAGGCAGCCGCCAGGAAAGCAGAGGCCCGGCGCGCCGAGATGGAAGCTGCAGCCAGGGAGGCGGAAGCGAGACGGGCGCAGGCGCTTGCCGAGAAGCTGCGTTCATTGGGGATAGACCCTGACCAGCTCTAATGCAGTATTTACTTGTAAATGCTATCCATAGTCCCCCACACGAGAAGATTGCCGGTATGGGCATCAAAGACCATTTGACCCGTTTCCACAATAGGAGCTTTTCCCATGGGCAAATGGGCATTGTTTACTGGTCAGAGGCGATGGTCCAGGTCTGCCCACCAGTAGTCGTTTTCAAGAGGACCGTCTTCGGGTTGGCATCTGATCCTTGTAGCCCTATGGCCCAGCCGGTGGCCGGTGAAATGAAATCCAACTGTGCGAAACGGGTGATATGAACCGGCAGGGTTGGCGTCATCTTTTGCCAATGCTGTGCCCCATCGCTGCTGCGGTAGAGATCGCTTCCTTGAGCAACTGCCACCCATACGTGCGCCATATCGAGCACATCGACGACCCCGCCGTAGGCAGGGATAGGAGTGGTCGCTTGCCAGCTCGCCCCGCCATCATGTGTCACCAGGAACTGCTTTCCCGAGCCAGGTGTCGTCTGGAACTGGAAGTCGATTGGCACGATGCCATTGTGCGCCGTGAAAAAGGTGGGCGGGAGCATAAAAAAGCCTAGTTCATTGGCTGGAAGCGAGAGCGTGCGCCCTTGCCAGGTCACGCCGCCATCATGGGTGACAAACAGTTTTAAGATGCCATCGGTAAACACTGCCGCCCATCCAGTGGAGGCATTCACAAAGGTCAAACCTGCTTTATGCCCAGAAAAGGGAAAGGTGGTAGGGACGTGAGATAAGAGGACAGAGCCGATAGGCGTCTGGGAAAGAGGCACCCAGGTCTTTCCCCCATCCGTTGTCCGGAAAATAGCGACCAGATCATTGCCCGCTGCACCCGCGTAGAAAACCTCTGCCCAGCCATCCTGCTCATTGATAAAGCTCATCATGCGTGGGTCAGGAGCCATGCCTTTAGCGGGAAAGACACTGCTCTGCCATGTGCGCCCACCATCCCTGGTACGAGAGATGATAGCCATGGCATTGCTCCCATTCGTAGTGAAATTTGTAACCACCAGGGCCTGGGTGCCACTAAAGACATAGGCTCCAAGAAGGGCAAGAAGTCTGGTGCCAGCAGGTTGTGGTGGAATGACATCCTGCCAGATCCTTCCTCCGTTGGTGGTATGCCCCACACGCGTTTGTGTCCACAGCCAGCCAGTCGCCGCATTGACCATGTGGATAGCTTGCAGGTCTTGCAAGTTTATCGGGACTTGTGCTGTCCTCTTCTGATGACCTTGACTCGAACTCGGTTGGGTACAGGCAGACAAGATGATCAGAGAGGCGAGCAGGAGAGCAATCAGCCTTATGAGAAAGGGAAGGAGACGCCGTTGGCCGGTGCTCTTGTGAGAAGCAAGCAAACTGGTGTGTGACATGTCATCCCACCACCTTTCCGGTGAAGTAGTACTGGTGCTCCAAGCACAATGGTCAGAATAAATTCTGTGCCTATTTATTATAATGCGCAGGAACTGGCATTTCTCTCTCAAAAAAGTTACCATCCTTAGAACTTGCAATAGCAGGCTACTTCCCAAACAGCAAGAAATCGGGTATACTGCCATTGTTGGATGATGCGAGGAGGAGTGGAGGAGCGGAGCGGTATGCGTAGGAGGGTACGTTACTATCGTATACACCTGTATCCCTATGAGCTTGCAGGCCTGCCTCGCTGGCGTTTGCCCTCTATCACTATCAGTCCGACTCCGATACCACTTGCACCCGCATCACTTATATATGCATATAGGCGAGCAGGCCGGCCTAGGCGCGGGCTGCGGAAGATTTTTTTGTTGCCGTTGTACATCCCCACATATGATAGAATAGAACAAGATTAGGGGAAGTATAGGACGAGGGCAAGCGCAAGGCCCCCACGCCGCATCCGCACCACCCCTTGCCCCTACAGGTACGATCCAGTTCCTGCATTACCCTATGTGATCGGCCAAGTTCATCAGGTTACGTCTAGAAAAAATTATCAAGAACATGGAAACGGATGTGATTATCCAGGCACAGGATGTGAAGAAAGTTTATCGCACCGGGCAGTTGCGCGTGGAAGCGCTGCACGGGGTCAACATGGAAGTTGCGGCAGGCGAGATGGTTGCCATTATGGGGCCGAGCGGCTGCGGCAAAACGACGCTCCTGAATTGCCTCTCCGGTTTGGATACCATTGACGAGGGGAACGTTTTCATCCAGGGAGACAACCTGCGCGATTTAAGTGATAATGAGCGCACAGCATACCGGGCGAAGCATATGGGTTTTATCTTCCAGGATTTCAATCTTCTGCCTGTGCTGTCGGCGGTGGAAAATGTAGAGCTTCCGTTGCTGGTAGCCAAAGTGCCTGGCAGGAAGGCGCGCAAACGAGCGCTGGAGATGCTAGACCGCGTGGGGCTGTCGGATAGAGCGCGCCACCGGCCAGCAGAGCTTTCGGGAGGACAGCGACAGCGCGTCACGATTGCCCGTGCGCTGGTGAATGAGCCGCTGATTGTGTGGGCCGACGAGCCGACGGGAAACCTGGACAGCGAAACAGCCGCAGATATCCTGGAGCTGATCCGGCGCCTTAACCGCGAGAACGGGCAGACATTTGTGCTGGTGACGCACGCGCAGGAAGTGGGGAACCTGGCCAACCGCATCATCAAGATGCGCGATGGCCAGATTGTGTAATGGTAATTACTTTGCCAGTCTTCAAGTGATAGGTAATATGTAGTGGCCTCCCTTGTGGGGGCCAAGTTTTCATCCGTCAAATGAGTATTGACAAAGTGTTAATGCGCCAGTTTGTATCCCTTCGATTCAGAGCGTAGCATGTCGCGGACGACATCCTTGATATGGGCAGAGGAAATGCCATAGAGTTCTTTGAGGATGGAGGGAGCACCATGCTCGACCGGCTTGTCGGGGCAGCCAATGAGCCGCACGTCAATGTCATGCAGTCCCTGGCTGGCTAACAGTTCAAGCACGGCGCTGCCGAAGCCACCTGCAATGACATGATCTTCGATAGTGACAAGGTGCTGCGTCCCTCTGGCCAGGCGCAGGATCAGATCTTCATCGAGTGGCTTGGCCCAGCGGGCATTCACCACAGCCACAGAGATACCCTCTTCAGCCAACTCTTTCGCCACTAGCTCTGCCTGTGCCACAGTTGAGCCAAAGGCAAGGATAGCGCAATCCTGCTGCTCGGCAAGCTCAATAGTGGGCGGGCTGAGCAGCTCTGCCTTGCCAACTTCAAGCGCATGAAGTTCGGGGTCGAGAGGAACGCCGAGAGCTTTGCCACGAGGATAGCGCAGGCAGACCGGGCCGTCCATGTAGATGGCGGTATAGAGCATGTGGCGCAGCTCGTTCTCGTCCTTTGGAGCCATGACCTTCATGTTGGGGATGATACGCATAAAGGCAGTATCAAAGACGCCGTGCTGTGTGGGGCCATCTTCGCCCACAATGCCCGCGCGGTCCATAGCGAAGACCACGTGCAAGTTTTGCATGCACACATCATGAATGACCTGGTCGAAGGCGCGCTGCAAGAAGGTGGAATAGATAGCGGCTACGGGGCGCATACCGGCAGCGGCAAGACCGGCGGCAAAGGTAACGGCGTGCTGTTCGGCGATGCCGACATCGAAGTAGCGGTCAGGGAAGCGCTGGTGCAGTTTCTTCAGGCCGGTACCCTCGGCCATGGCAGCGGTGATGCCAATAATGGAGGGGTCTTTTTCCGCCAGGTCTACCAGGGTATTGGCAAAGACCTCTGTATAGGTTGGGGGATCGTTGGGATTTTTCTTAATGGTACCGGTAGTGTAGTCGAAGGCACCGGGACCATGCCACTTGGTCGCGTCATTTTCTGCAAACTCCCAGCCTTTGCCCTTTTTGGTGATAACTTGAACAATGACAGGGCCTTCAATGAATTTGATGTTCTCGAAGACATCCAGCAAGAGGGGGATATCGTGGCCGTCGAATGGACCAAAGAACTTAAAGCCAAGCTCCTCAAAGATGGTGCCACTCTTGCTCGGCAGAACAAAATGCTTGAAGCTGGCTTCGGCCCGGCCAGCCGTCTCGCGAGCTACTTCACCTACCACCGGTAGCTTTTCTATAGAGCCTTTGGCCATTTCGCGCAATCGCTGGTAGCTCCTGGATGTCTGCACGTGGCGAATCTTACTGAGGTAGTGATGAAGGGCACCAACGTTATCCGAGATTGATTTTTCGTTGTCATTGAGCACGATAATCAAGTTTTTCTTCAAGCTGCCGGCGTTATTGATAGCCTCTAAAGCCATACCGCCGGTTAAAGCGCCATCGCCGATAACGGCCACAACTTTGAATTGCTCGCCACGCAAGTCACGGGCCACGGCAAATCCAAGAGCAGCCGAGATAGAGGTGCTGGCATGGCTGGCGCCAAATACGTCATAGGGGCTTTCCTCGCGGCGGAGATAGCCTGAAAGGCCACCAAATTGACGGATCGTGTGGAAGCGGTCACGCCGGCCTGTCAATAGCTTATGCACATATGCCTGGTGCCCAATGTCCCAGATGAGCAGATCGTTGGGCGTATCAAAGACATAGTGCAGCGCCATCGTCAGCTCAACCACACCAAGATTGGGAGCCAGGTGGCCGCCTTTCACGGAAACTTTTTCAATGATTTCCTGCCGGATCTCCTGTGCTAATTGCTGCATTTGCGCGACGTTGAGATTACGCAACTGTGCCGGGCTATCAATACTGTCGAGTATTCTTGCCACTCCATTCCTGCCTTTCACAAGCTTGCCTGATTTCCATAGACGCACATGTATACATAGCTCGCTAACATGAAGTATCCCCTCATCTTTCTAAAGGGATATGAGTTGAGAGCTATGAAGCAAATTTTGCCAGGTGAACCCTATGCTTTTCCCCCACCTATGGATAGAGTACATGCTGATGAAGACGATATGATAAAGCATCAAGAGTTAAAGCACCTGGTATATTCCCTTATTCTGATATTATAGAAGGCTTTGCCAGTTCTGGCAATCATCCTGTGGCAAAAATTCATGCACCTGGGGACTTGACAGTGGTTCGATACGCTCTCCAAGCCGGTTGCGACCCAATTTAGACCATCTTGACAGCTTGCCATAATCTTTTTATTATTATGCCATAAAGGAAGGCCCTGATGAGCAAATCATGAGGGGCCAGGCAAAGGAAGTGCGCCGCATAGTGCGGGCAAATGTTTTTTAGCATGACCAGGATGTTTTCTAAGAACAGGGAAAGGGAGAAGGCGGTACCTGCACTCCAGATGATAACGAAAGCTGGGGTGCGCGACCTCGTTGAAGTGTAAGTGTGGCTTCAATGGTGGAGCGCCGCAAAAGAAATCGATGATGAGAAAAGACAGCGAGAAAGACGAACGGCCACATTACTATTCACAGTTCTGGCTCGATGTAGCTGCAGGACGCAGGACTATCGGTGCGCCGAAAACGGCTGAAGAAACTGAACTGATTGAGAGCGAGCCGGAACCGGAGCCTGCGACATCGCGTAGATCAGGGCGCGCGAGTGGAGCTGCCAGCTCTCAACGGTACGAGGAACCGATCGCGCATCCTGAGGTCGAGCCAATGCCGGAGGAAGAGGTAGAGTTCGAAGAGCCAGAACCGGGTGAAATGGAGTTGGGAGAGGATGTAGAGGACAGGGATATCCCCAACATGTTAGTCGATGAGACCGGTATCCCTGATATGGAACTGGCGCCTCTCGATGAGATCGAGGAGGAAGAGCAGGAAGAGCCTGTGGAAGACTTCTTCGACGAGGAAGAGGAAGACGAAGACATGGGCTGGGGCGGCGGTCGCGGTCGCAAGAAGCCAAAGCCAGGGCGGCAAACACGCATGCCCAAGAAGTCGAGCCGGCGCGATCGCAAGGGATATTAAAGAACCAGGGCGGTGGTGGCCGGTGGCGAAGCATCGCTCCTACCCTCAACTATGATACCAGCATCCAATTGTTGGTAAAAGCTCATACGAAGGCAAAAGCTTACCGATGAAGATCAGGCCTCTGGAAACCAGGGACCTGATCTTTTTCCGTTATGATTTCGCCAGACAAATTTTTAAAATGGTATCCTTCTTCAGGGTTGCCAGATAGCACCATCCTGTGGTTGACCGGGCAAAGAAAGCTGGTGGAGAGCTAAGTCATTGGCGTTCATGATCCAGGTAGCCCCCACGAAAGCATGTGAAGGAGGACCAAAATCATGAGCGCGCCAAACGAGAATCTGAGTTCCATCAGGTGACCAGCTTGACGGAACAGAGCCGTAATATCCCGAGGGATCATTCGTCAACTGGATCTGATGTGAACCATCCGCATTCATCGCATACGCTTCTATATTACTAACCACACCTCCTGGCTGATATGCTCCATATGAATAGAGCAAACGCTGGCCGTCAGGAGACCACACAAGCGAGCTAAAGTACCCGGGATCTTCTATGATTCTTGTGACACTTCCTGATCCATTGAGATGAATCATCTCAATAGCTGAAAGAGTTGCGCTGATGCGCGAAACGAAGGCAATCTCTTGCCCATTGGGTGACCACGCAGGAAAATCCCCTTCCATCTGAGCAGTCAGGGGAAGGAGACGTTTCCCTGTGCCATTCGCATTCATGAGGAACAGTTTGGAGGTGTTGCCTACATTTGCCATAAACACAATCTGTTTGCCATCTGGAGACCAGGAAGGGGCCTGATTTACTTGTTGAGGATCATGTGTCAGGTTGACTGCGTCCGATCCATCAGCGTTCATTACCCAGATATCGTCGAGATTGCGCGCAAGATCACCCACAACAAACGCAATCCGCCGGCCATTTGGTGACCATCGAGGGCAACAGGCTCCTGCTGGCAACTGCGTGAACTGCCGCAGTCCCGACCCAGCGAGGGAACTGGTGCAGATTGTGGTCGTTGTACGAGAAGGAGGAAGACAGGTATAAGCTACCTGTGCTGTGCCTCCTCCATTCACAGCGGTCACGGTACTGACTGCTGGGGGGGTAGGTGTAGGCTTGGCAATTTGGGGGCTTGAGCTACAAGCTCCCACAAGAGCAGTGAGAAACAGGAACACCAGCACTATTCGGCCAGAAGAAGCCTTTCTCCAGAACAGCATGGAATCCTCCCCTCACATCGGAAAGCCGATAGGACCTTGCAACATTGTGGATGTGAGCAGAGCTGTACCAAAGAGGATCAGGACAACCGCCACGATGATCTTGGTATTGCCTCGTTGGCTAGTGAATTTCGCCAAGAATAATCGACTATCTGCTCCCTCTCGATAGGCATAGCAGCTCACTGGAAGCAGTACGAACGCCCTAACAAGGCCATAGGTCCCCATCAAGAGCGTTCCGTACAATAGCTCCCCTTTTAACAAGCACCATAAGCAGAGAATATAAAATGATCCAAATTCGATACGCGTTGTGAACCCAAGACCGAGAGCAGCGCCATAAGCAAGGGAAGCTCCATACGGTCGCCACCAGCGCCACCATGTGACAGGGACAGCTTCCATCACACTAGGCCTTGGCAGGCGAAGGAACCCAGCATCACTAATAGCATACGCCACAGCAAGTATCCCGATCAGAAGCGATCCGCCAGCAAAGGCTGGTGTATAAAGCGCACTACTATCACTCAAGCGACGCAAAAGTAATCCCCCGCTACTCAATAATGCACCAAGCAATGATGAAGTAGCGAGACAAGCAATAGTATATAGACCGATCGCTATGAGCCAGCATTTCCGTTCGAAAGTCTCCTGCACGAGGGACCCGATCGTCATGATCATCGAGATCCCTCAAGCTGTCATGGTCTTTGCTGCCCCTGTGAGCCCTGCGAGAAGAAACGGCAAAAGGAATATCGCCACATCCAACGGAGAAACAAATGGCCCCAGTTTTTGCCTCAAATAGGCAAGAGCAGCGCCGCCCAGGATACCAGCCATTAACAGATACAGACTTCCCCGTGATCGCGAGACAAAAGCCACGGCAATGCCCCCTTTTTCACTCGTTTAACATATGCAACCAGCGCCAGAACCATCTGTAGCGTAGGTACATATGTAGGTTTTTCCCGCATAGCAATCGTTACATAGAACAGGAATGCAGTTGGGCGAGTTGGGTGATCCATAGCCGGGTGCTTGATAGGGGCAGCACCATGTGTATGTGACCGTAGAGCCGCTGGGACATTGATCCTGGCTGCATTGTTTACCAGTGCAGCAGAGCAGCGAATCGGTCGTAGCATGTGCCAAGCTATTGCTGAAAATATCGCCACCTGCCATAACAGCAGCAATACCTGCCGCTACCTTGCCCATTGTTGCGATGAAACCACGGCGCGAAGACCGTGCCTCAATGTCCTTGGACAAACGATTCAGAAAATCCATCATAGGAAGCCTATTCCTTTCTCTAGAACTATCTGAATGAACCGTAGTACAAGTAACATCAAAAGCCTACAAGTCACAATTGATCGATCACTCTGGAAGGGAAACAAGCGCATCCCTCAAGAGCGTAAGCAGGTCATCACAGTCACGCACCATCCCCTTTGCTTTCAGTATGCCTTGTGAGTCATACAGCAGCCCAAAGGGGATATTATGCACTTGAAAGCCCATAATAATCTCACGTGTTCTATCACACACAACTGGGAGATGGAGCGGGAAAAGACTGAGAAACGCTCGACAAGCCTGTTCGTCGGATTTCATGAGAACAGCCACCGTTCCATGAAATATACCATCATCTACAATCTTGTTGAGCGGTTCCGCTGTCCTTTGACAGGTTTCACACATGGGTGAAAGCACAACGAGTAGCGTCCCATTCCCGTTGTGCGATGGTGGAAGCCGCAATGTGCCAAAGCCATTGATCGTTTCGAGTGCTAATTCGGGAAGAATCGCCCCAAGGGGAGGACCATCATCACGAGGCGCTGGAACAGGAAGGTTTGGAGGAGATGCAGCAGCCGTTCCAAGCTGTGCAAGCTGGCGATGCAACAAACCTATCTGCTGCAACACACCTATTATTAGTAAGGCAAGTCCTATGACAAAGACCCATAACAAAATATAACTGACAAGCCATATGTTGCTCATCTGTTCCCCCTGCTATGAAAGAGAAAAGCAACCTTTCGATCTTTTCTCAGAAATTATTGCCTTTTTCATCAATAATAGGTATAATACAAAAAAGAAGAAATGTCAAGCACGAAAAACACATCAATTATCGAGTTTAGAGATGTACCACAAACAAGGCGAGGGAGGTGAGATATGGTAAAGAGCAAACAGAACTTTATGAACTGGGCCATCGCACGTACCATGTGAGAAGGGGTTATTCTAAGTCGAAGCCCGTGCAGCATGTGGGAAAGGGTATTGTAGATACATGTTTTTCTATCTCCTTCCAAAGGAGGTATAGGAATGAAGACGGCTAGATGTGCAGATGAACTTTTTGTCCTTTTTTCTGCGTGAAGGAGAACGTTCATCATGATTTGCGTCACTACTCGTTTTCGCCTTACATACCCCTGGCAGCTTCTTTCCATGTATCTTCTCTATAGACATATGGCTCCAGACCTGAAGTCTGCTCCAGGGTTAATCCGCTATGCCTTCACGATCCAGGGACCTTCTGTCTGTTACACTTTTTCATTATGGGAATCGAAGGAAGCTATCATGCGGTTCTCTAATGTTCCTTCTCACCTTAAAGCACTCCGTTCTGCCAAACGTATGTGTCGGGAGATCTGGTCTGCCTATTGGCAGATTGCGGCTATTAGCCAATTTGCAAATCGTTGGGAAGATT
Organism: Chloroflexota bacterium; assembly: GCA_902812455.1. Next base: position 21,749 of record CADDZH010000005.1, read on the forward strand.
CTGTTCCCTGGCCTACGATGGTAGACCATATCGTGCATCCTCCTCACTTCTTTATGCAAGAACCACTCTAGGAGGTAACTGCTATGATAGTGACAGAAGCCTTGGTAAGTATCCTTCTAGGCCTAGTCTTTTTGGCCAGTTCCATCCCAAAGCTTCGCTATCCCAGAGGCTTTGTTCTTACAGTTCTGGAATATCGGATACTCCCACCAGTATTTGGCAGAATCTATGGGTGGTTCCTTCCACCTTTAGAATTGTTGCTCGCCCTTCTCTTACTCAGCGGAACTATGCTCCGTCTTACATCGGTTGTGCTTTCGCTCTTGCTCTTGAGTTTTATCATTGCTATCAGCATCAATATCGCGCGAGGCCGTGATCTCAATTGCCACTGTTTTGGTGCCAAAAAGCAACGCAAGATTGGGTGGGAGCTGTTGGTTCAAGATATCATTCTTTTTGGCTTTGCCATCATGCTTACTCTCCTCTCACCTGACTGGATAGACTTGGCAGCATGGTCTCTCTTTCGCTTCTTCCTTCCTCTTGGAAGTCTTGTTGCTCCGCTTCTCTGCTTGGGAGTGGCAATTGGCGTGACTATTGCACTGAGAAGGCTTCCTCTGCAGGCCAGCAGTGCTGTTCGTAAGATGAGATTGTTGTTATGGCCCACTCTACCAAACAAACAGTAACATTTCCATGCGATACCTCTCAAGGCACCTCCCAAAAGGAGCCGGGCGCGAGCCTTTTCTCCTTGACACTTGCTCTCTGGCAACTCCGCCAGACCAGGAGCCTGCTGCTTGTCATTAGTATCGGAGCTATTGTTGCCGTGATGCTGGTCTGTGCTGTCCCGCTCTATTCTCAGATCACAATGACAGCTGAAGTACGAAACATCCTCACGGCAGACACTACTCAGGGAACTATCTTGATTTCCAGCACCACCCCGGATGTGGATCTCCAGCATATCCAGGCCTTTCAAGCCCGTCTCGACCATGAGATGCAGCAGAACCTGAGCGCATTTCTGCTTGGCCCGCCGGAAACTTCTTTCGAGGTAGGCGGACTGGATATTCTAGTGCCAGAACCTAACGTACCGGAGCAAACGATCCTACCAGGACAAACAATGCTCCACGAGAGCGGCAATCAGTTGGATCTCATTGGAGAATCGATCGAACAGGCTGCTCCACATCTCGATCTTCTCGCTGGCCGACTCCCCAGAGTTAATGCTAACGTCCTTGAAATTGCTCTTCCTCCTGAGGCTGCACACAGCCTCGGTGTGCATATTGGCACAGTCATTTCTGTACCTATTTCCTTCGTGGATGCTTTTGGAGAGAGATTAGCTATCGTCATTGTGAAACTGCAAGTCGTCGGTATCTTCATGCCTAGATCTGATGCCTTCTGGCACGGCCAAGACTTTGCGTGTGAGCGATTGAATTTCTATCATGAAACCTGCGAAGCGTTGGTCTCCACTAGGGCAATCCTTGCTTCTCTTTCCCAGTTCACCCTCAATCCAAAACTGGCAGGTCTCTATCTCGAAGCAAAACCTCAGTTGTTCTGGTACTATCAATTGAATATCCCCATCGTTGATGTGAACAACTTGGGAACACTTCAGAATGGATTGAGGAATATCACCACCGCTATCGGCCCTGCATTTGACGATCCACCCTATCTTGAACAGACAGCCGTTCTTGAGCCCATCTCTGATATGCTAGGGCAGTATACGACGCGCAACTCATTAGTCCAGATTCCTGTGACCAGTCTTTTCTTGCTGGTTGTTGGACTGACGATCTTCTTTGTGTTTCTGATGACAGATGTGCTGGTAGAGTACCAATCGGAAACAATTGCTGTTCTCCGTAGCCGGGGAGCTAGCCGCCTACAAATCTTTGGCATCTTTCTCACACAGGGAGTGGGGATCAGTCTTATCGCGCTTGTCATCGGACCCATAGTGGCTCTCCTGATCGTTCCTCTGATCTCGCTAGCCACGCTACCTTCTCCAGATCAAGGAGCAGTGGATGTGCTTACTGCTGAACCGCAAGCGGTATGGCAAGAAATCGCGCTCCCGGCATTGGTAACGGCTGGCGTCGTTGTCCTGGTGATGATTTTGGCACTCACCGGCACTCTACGTCATACTATCTTCTCCTTCCGGCGTGACACAACTCGTTCGACGTACCGTGCCCTCTGGCAGCGCTTCCATATTGACCTGTTTGCTGGTATCATTGCGCTCGCGGCCTTCGGCTTTTCTGTCTACGCCAGCAGTCCGGGTGTGCTGAATGAGCAAGTTCGTGTCCTGATTTTGCCCCCACTAACCATCGTTGGGGTCATCTGCTTGCTCCTGGGAATCTCTCTCATGCTGCTGCGAGCATTTCCGTTCTTTTTGCAACGGATAGCGCATCTAGCAGTCCACAGTCAGGGAGTTGCGCTGCTGCTAGCGCTCACACACCTGGCACGAACCCCTCGCCAATTGCTCCGCATGACCATTTTGCTAGCTTTCGCTATTGCTTTCGCCATGTTCCTCCTGGTGTTTAATGCCTCCCAATCGCAGCGGATAATTGATGTTGCCAATTATGAAGTGGGAGCCGACTTCCACGGTAAACTCCCTGGGCCAGCCAAAGCGGCGCAATCTTCAGTCTACACTCATATTCCTGGGGTTCAATCAGCCACGATTGGGTACACTAGCTTTGCTCGCGCCTCAGAAAACAGCACAAATGTCTCCGTCCAGTTGCTGGCAGGTGATGCCCAGACGCTTGCCCAAACTTTCATCTGGACGGATCAGGACTCAACCCAGCCAGTGAGTGTGCTCATGCAGCAACTGATCGCCCAGCGAAACAAAGCGCTGTCTACGAATATCGTTCCTGCGATTGTGGACAGCGCTGCTAGTGAGACACTGCATCTTTCCCCAGGCACCGTGTTTTCGCTCGCTGACTCCACTATGACAGTCAACTGTGTGACCATCGTCACCGTGTCACATATTCCTACTATTAATGATAGCGCGCTAGCTACAGGAGGGAATGACCTAACAGCCGCCGGGGGTATTCTAATAGACTGGCAAACCCTTGCGATGGTTACTCAAAACCTCTCTGGCACGGCTCCCTCTGCAACCGATGTCTGGCTGAAAACCCGCAGCGACGCTGCCTCGTTGAGCAACGTGCGTGCCGCACTCACAAACGGGCCACTCCAACTGGACGAACTCAACGATCGCCGGGCTATGATTGAGAACCTGAGAAACGATCCGCTCTATCTCGATCTGACCGGGTTATTAGCACTGGGTGCAATCATCATTATTATCTTGGCGCTAGTGGGCAGTCTGATAGCGTCCTGGCTGAGTGTGCGCAGCCGTCTTATCAATTTGGTGGCCCTGCGTGCCCTAGGAACCACAGCTCGCCAACTGACCGGGGTCTTGATCTGGGAGCAAAGCATAATCTATGGGTCCGCGCTTCTTCTGGGTAGTCTTTTTGGTATTGTTCTCTCAGTGCTGGCCATCCCATCGCTCATGTTCACGAATCTCACGGTCAGTGGATTCCAGGGCAGTCTTGACAGCAGTGCAGAGTATACCTTGCAAACTGTGCCACCTGTTCAGGTCGTGCTTCCCCCATCGCTGGGTCTGGTGGTTGCCGGAATAGGCCTTATCTGTCTTCTCGTGCTCGTCGCCATGGTGCGCTTGGCGACCAGACCAGCTTTGAGTCAGTCCTTACGACTCAACGTAGACTAATTCCTAAGTAAGGCTCTTTGACTGAGGACAAAATCAGAAAGCTATTTGCTGCGATGCCAACCCTCTTGATCGAGCTCCAGTAGTACTCACTCAGTAAGGTTGGCACCGCATCCTGGGTGAATTGCCCAAGAGCGGCAGTGAACGCCTGCGCGACGACTGCAGAAAGCCTGAGCAATTCTATCTTGCCAGAAGCAGGCTGCACGAAACTGAGATATATAGCCATATATAGCCGATCAATTGGCACGGGCGCAATGAATTGCGCCCCTACGACCTGTTGTGGATGAATTTGCCAAATTTATCCTGGTACCCATACATTACGGGTAAATGCCGCGCATCTGGGTAGCTTCGGCAACCCTGGCTATGGCGAGCATATTGGCGGCCAGGCGCATATCGCAGGAATATTGATCGGCCTTCTCAACAACAGCCGCAAATGAGCGATTCATAATCACTTCGAGCTTCTGGGTAATCTCCTCTACCCCCCAGAAGAAGCTCTGCAGGTCCTGAACCCACTCGAAGTAGCTAACGGTCACGCCGCCGGCATTGGCGAGGATATCAGGAATTACCTCAATGCCCTTTTTGAAGAGGATGATATCCGCTTCGGGAGTAGTCGGGCCATTGGCAGCCTCGGAAATGATGCGCGCCTGGATGCGGTCAGCATTGGCTGCTGTGATGACCCCCTCGGTTGCTGCTGGGATCAAGATATCGCAGGGGACTTCGAGCACATCCTGTATGCCTACCTCCTGAGCGCGCGGGAATCCGACTACAGTACCTCGCTCCTGCTTATGACGGAGTACAGCAGCAGGATCAAGGCCGGCTTCATTGTAAATGCCACCATGAGTATCGCTGACAGCCACAATTTTACATCCTTCGTTGTGGAAGAGGCGGGCCGCAACAGCGCCGGCATTCCCGTATCCCTGAATGCTCACGCGGGCGCCGCGCAAAGGCATGCCCATTCGCCTTGCCGCCTGGCGAGTCACGAAGAGCACGCCGGTCGCCGTTGCGTCATTGCGGCCCTCGCTGCCACCGATTGAGAGTGGTTTGCCTGTGACGACAGCAGGAATAGAGTAGCCCTCGTGCATGGAATAGGTATCCATGATCCAGGCCATCACCTGGGGGTTGGTGTTGACATCGGGGGCCGGAATATCGCTGTGGGGGCTAATAATGATAGATATCTCGGTCGTATAGCGACGTGTCAGGCGTTCAAGTTCAGCGGGGCTCATGTGTTTGGGGTCGCAGATGACGCCGCCTTTAGCGCCACCGTATGGGATGCCGACAACCGCACATTTCCAGGTCATCCACATGGCCAGCGCCTTGACCTCATCGAGGGTGACATCGGGGCTATAACGGATGCCGCCCTTGGCCGGGCCGCGATTGACATTATGCTGTACACGATAGCCTGTAAATGTCTTGATATGCCCCGTATCGAGGCGGACAGGGAAATGAACGGTTAATTCACGTTTGGGCTGCCGCAGGATTTCCCGCATGTCTTCAGAGAGGTTGAGTTTATCGGCGGCCAGCTCAAACTGTTGAACAGCCATGTCGTAGGGGTTAAGAGCTTTCACTTCGTTGTGCATTGCTACTCCTCTTTCTTCGTTGAATAGATGGTGTATTGAGAGCGCAGAGACGTGTCACCTCTGGAAGAGGCCCTCTACTTATTTCACGTTATTTCATGCTGAAGGGGCCTCATCCAGTTTTGCTCTGAGCAGTTTTTGAACGATATCGGCCCTTGCCTGGCCGCGAGTATGTTTCATGACCTGACCTACCAGGGCTTGCATGGCATTGGTCTTACCTCCCCGGTAGTCTTTGACTGCTTTGGGATTGTTAGCTATCACCTCCTCAATAATGCGTTCAAGTTCGCCTTGATCGGTAATGGGCGGCTTGATGCCTTTTTTCTCTACGATCTCTTCCGGCATTTCGCCTGAAGCAAAGGCTTCATCCAGTATTTCTTTCGCTTGCTTACCTGTGATCCGTTCCTTGTCGAGCAGGTCGAGCAGGTTGGCCAGGGCGGCAGGCGCAAGAGGGCAGGATTCTATGGATATGTTACTGGCTTTCAGCAGGCGCACAACCTCACTGAGAAGCCAGTTACTGGCAGCTTTTGCCCGCGCCTTGCGGTCGCTCACATGAGACGTCTCCATGACCTGTTCGAAGTAGTCGCCAAGAGCTTTATCTTCGGTCATGACATTGGCATCTTGAGCAGAAAGGCCGTATTCGGTCATGTAGCGCTTGCGCCGGGCATCCGGCAGTTCCGGCAGCCGCACTCGCAGCTCTTCAACCCACTCCCTGCTAAGGATCAGCGGTGGCAGGTCGGGTTCGGGAAAGTAGCGATAATCGTCGGCGTACTCTTTCCTGCGCTGCGGCACGGTAATGCCTTTTGTTTCAACCCATCCGCGCGTCTCTTGATAGATAGGCTCTCCGGCACGAGCCATGGCGATTTGCCGTTGAGCTTCGTATTCGAGCGCTCGCTCCACAGAACGAAAACTGTTCATGTTTTTAATCTCGGTTTTGACACCGAGTTTCTGTTGCCCGCGCGGGCGGATCGAGATATTGGCGTCGCAGCGCAGGCTTCCCTCTTCCATACGCCCGGAGGATACGCCGAGATAGACCAGGATCTCGCGCAGCTTTTGCATATAGAGGCGCGCTTCTTCAGGGCTGCGCATATCCGGCTCGCTCACAATCTCGATCAAAGGAGTACCGGAGCGATTGATATCCACCAGGCTATAGCTCTCGAAGTGGAGCAGGCGAGCCGTATCTTCTTCGAGGTGAACGCGCGTGATGCCGACCCTGCGCTCCTGCCTATCGTGCTCGATTGTGAGATAGCCGTTGCGGCTGAGGGGAATATCATATTGCGAGATTTGATAGCCCTTCATCAAATCAGGGTAGAAGTAGTTTTTGCGGTCGAATTTCGAGTACTCAGGAATGGTACAATTGAGCGCCAGGGCCGTCATGATGGTATAGGCGACAGCTTCCTGATTAATGACAGGCAACACACCGGGCATGCCCATGCATATAGGGCAGACATGGGTGTTGGGTGCAGCGTTGGCATAATCGGTGCTACAGGAGCAGAACATCTTGCTTTTTGTAAGAAGTTGTGCGTGGACTTCGAGGCCGATAACTATTTCATAGTCCGTCTCGATGCGGCTTTCAGGAGCAGTTGTTGTCATGTATTTGTAACTCTACCTCTTCTCTATGTAAATGAAATTTAACAAACAAGATCGGCAAGAGCGGTATGGGGCATGTCATGTTGAGCGAAGCGAAACATCCGCTGCCCATCGACACAGATCCTTCGCTTCGCTCAGGATGACATGGGGTATCGATCCTGGTTGTTAAAAATCAGCAGTGATCCGTTGGTTGCTCTAATTAAGTCTAGTCTTTTGGAGGCCATTCGTCAATGGGGAAAAGACATTGCTTGACAAGGGAGAAAGAATAACATACAATGCTTGCGGTGAGAGTTGCGCCTCGTTCGTCTAGTGGACTAGGACGCCGCCCTTTCAAGGCGGAGGTCACGGGTTCGAATCCCGTACGAGGTACTATTTTGCAGAGAAGCCTGGTATGCCTGTTTATTTTGGCCTGCCGGGCTTCTCTAATTTCAGACACAGGAAGGGAATAGATCATGATCAGTGTTGAAGAGGCGCTTGAACGTATTCTTGCTGAAATTTCGCCGCTCGAAGCCTGCCGGGTCGCATTGCCGCAAGCGCTAGGGCTGGTGCTTGCGGAAGATGTTGTGGCGCAGGAGGATATGCCACCTTTCGCCAATTCTGCCATGGATGGCTTCGCGCTGCTCAGTCGCGATAGCCAGCCGCGTGATGGACAGCCGCCACGCCTGCGCGTGATAGGAGAAGTGGCGGCTGGCTATGTGGCAGATCGCACGGTAGAGGAGGGCACGGCCATACGTATCATGACGGGAGCGCCGGTACCACCGGGAGCGGATGCTGTGATCCAGGTGGAATTGACGCGCTCGGAGGGGCCAGAAAGCGAATGGGTAGAGATACTGGAAGCGGTGCCTGCGGGGAATAACATCCGGCCTGCGGGAGAAGATATGCGGCGAGGACAGACCATATTGAGGCGAGGGACAGAGATCGGGCCATGGGAAATCGGCGTGCTGGCAACACTGGGCTGGGCAACGGTGCCGGTGATACGGCGTCCCGAGGTGGCGATACTGGCGACCGGCGACGAAGTGATCGATATCCATGAAGTTTTGCGGCCAGGCAAGATTCGCAATAGCAATAGTTACCTGCTGGAGGCAGCCGTGACGCGCGCTGGCGGCACACCTCACCGTTTGGGCGTCGCTCACGATACGGTAGAGAGCCTGCGTGAGAAGTTTAGCGAGGCCATGAAATACGACCTGATCATTACATCCGGTGGGGTTTCAGTGGGGGAGTTCGACCTGGTGAAAAATATCATGGCAGAACAGGGAGAAATCAACTTCTGGCGCATTAATATGCGTCCCGGCAAACCGGTGGCCTTTGGGCACATTGGCAGCAAGCCGCTGCTGGGACTGCCAGGTAATCCTGTTTCAGCCGCCGTGACATTCGAGCTATTCGGGCGCCCGGTGATTCGCAAGATGCTGGGGCACGCTCGCCTGCTACGGCCCCAGGTGGATGTGATCGTGGAAGATGGGGTAAGCGATCGTGCTATGCGTCGCCACTATGTGCGCGCTCACGTGGAATGGCGCGATGGGCAATTTGTCGCGCATACGACGGGCAACCAGGGATCGAACATTACCACGTCGCTATTGAACGCCAACGCCCTGGTGATTGTGCCAGAGGGTGGGGTAGAAGTGCATCCGGGCGATAGAGCAAAGGCTATCATGCTGGATTGGCCAGAGGTATGATCAATGCTCCAATTTAGCGGATGCAAGCCGGTAGCGTAACTGGTCACGTGACATATGCAGGAGAGCAGCGGCCTGCACCTGGTTGCCGTGGCAACGTTCAAGGGCGGTTTCTACAAACTTCTGCTCAATTGAGTTGAGGAAGGCCGGGAGATCAACCCCTTCAGGCGGCAGCTCGATCTGCTCCTGTATTTCTTGCAGGCGCTGGGCTGCGCTGCTTCCGGCCTTGCGGATATCTTCAGGCAGATCTTCGGGGCGAATCACCTGCCCATCGGACAAAATCTGCCCGTGCTGGATAACGCTGCGCAACTGGCGAACATTGCCCGGCCAGGAGTAGCGCAACAAGAGTTCCATAGCTTCCGGGCTGATAGAGAGCGATTCTGCCCCTTCCACCCTATGAAGCTGTAAGAAGTGATGAACCAGCGGCTCAATATCTTCTGGCCGCTCACGCAAAGGTGGAATACGCAAGGTGATCACCTGGAGGCGATAAAATAGATCCTCGCGAAAGGCCTTGCGGGCAACAGCCGCTCTAAGATCAACATTGGTTGCAGAAATAACTCGCAAATCAACATGAATTTCTTTTGTGCTGCCGACAGGTCGAAAGCAGCGCGTTTCCAGGAAACGTAAGAGCTTGGCCTGCAAAACGAGCGGCATGGAGCCGATTTCATCGAGAAAGAGTGTGCCTCCATCAGCGTGTAAAAGGTGGCCTTGCCGGGAAACCTTTGCATCGGTGAAGGCTCCGGCTTCGACGCCAAAAAGCTCTGTTTCCAGTAAGCTTTCGGGGATGGCCGCACAGTTGATAGCGACAAATGGATAGGAGGAGCGAGAACTGAGAGCATGAATGGCGCAAGCTATAACATCTTTGCCTGTCCCGCTTTCGCCCTGCAACAGCACGGTTGTGGCCGGGTACGCCGAGACCTGGCGGGCCATCATAGCAATATTGCGCATAGCTGCGCTGTGACCAATAATCAGTCCCATGCCGGCAAGCACATCCTCCAGTGAGGTTTCACTAGAAGATAGCTCTTGATCACAAGAGGTAGCCGGTAAGCTTGATACCTTCAATCCCTTCACACATATCCTCCCTAACTATCATGACATGACACGAAAGCCCAATAAACTGCTAGCGCTTCTCACCGGCAGAAGCATAAACTGCCTGGGTCGAGTAAAGAGGGCCGCTTGGCTGTAAGGGCTGCAAGGGTTGGGGCGTTGTGATCCAGCCCCGGCCCCGAATAAAGGTTGCGCCATTGCCGCCATTGCCCCACTGGGATTGTGTTTCAAAAGCGGTTGGTGAGGAGAAAGATGGAGGGAGACCATCAGTTGTGGGAGCTATAGCAACCCAGGGCTGAGCGGGAGCGGCTGCATAGCCAGGAGTAACGAGGCCATTGGCCAGACCAGAGGCAATGAGCTGGCGAGAAACCGGCGAAAGCTCATATAGGGGAGCCGGCGTTTGCGGAGAGGGAAGAATATTGACTAAACCGAGCGCCAGTAGCTCACCGGTGACCTGGCGTATAAGCCCGACGGGCATGCCCAATTCATGGCATGCCATTTCCAGGGTAGTGCGTCCATCAGCGCGTGTAAGAAGCCGCCACTGCTCAGGTGTCAGCACAAATACTGGATTCTGCTCGCGCAGGGGAGAAAGGTCTACAGGAAGCAGGGCCATCTCAGGTCTCAGGAAGGATGTATCGACAGATAGCGGCTGGAGAGGCGCTGTGACACGTTTTGGCTGCGCCAGTGGAGGATATGCCAGAGATTGCGGTGTAGCTGCATCCTCAACTGCACTGAGATCAGGTAAAGGGGATTCTGGTAGTAAAGACTCTGAGAAACGAGGTATTTCTGTAACCAGCTCAGAGGCGCTCAATGAGGCAGGCAGGTGAGCAGGAGCAGGCGCTTGCACCTGCGGGCGCATTGTGGAAGATACAGCCTCGCCGCCTGTTGATCGTGGCTGAAATTCAGGGCCTGTAGTGGAAGCAGGCACAGGGCTTACAAAGGGCGTAAGCAGGGAAGAGATAGAAATAGCGACAAGGAGGCGATTGAGAGGCGGCTGCTGGCCTTCTTCAAACGAGATTTCGCCGTTTTGCCAGGAGAGAACCGCCTGTACTACAGCGGCAGCTTCTTTCGTAGCCCAGGCCCGCAGGTTTTCGCGGCTCACATAGCCAAGATCCATGAGTGTTAGCGCCAGGCGAGTCTCGTCTTGCGGGGTCGCACCAAGAGCGAGCACAGCATCTTGTAAAGCTTGTGCTGAAATAACGCCGGCCTGTACGAGCCGCTCCTCCAAAGTAGTGTTTGTACGCACGGGGCCGATGCAAATTAAGCGCCCGCTCCGAACATAGAACTCTATCCACTGCTCCCCTTGCTTAACGATAAGCGCCCCTGTTTTCGCATGTGCTTCGATTGCCTGGAAAACTGACGATAAACTGACTTGCCCTAACGTTCCTATGAATGCCACAATACGTCTCCGCTATCCAGAGTCTCTAAATATACAACGAACAACTAGCGGTTAAGAAATTTACCGGCCAAGATCGACACCTCTTGTCATCCTTAGCGCAGCGAAGGATCTCTTTTGCCCGGCATCGGATGCTTCCCCTTCGTTCCTCAGGGCTTCGGCTCACTCGCTCAGCATGACATAGCTGGCGCATCCGGTCTTCTATAAATAATAAATACAAAGGCTTGATTACCTTTGAGCGGAGGGAGAGGGATTCGAACCCCCGGGGCTGTTAACCCAACTGTTTTCAAGACAGTCGCAATAGACCACTCTGCCATCCCTCCGAGGATTAGTGTATCACAGCCTCTCAGGCCGTGTCAAGCCACTTACGCTTCCCCACAATTTCGGCCAAAAAACATCAGAACAGTCGCATGTGTTCCGAACTCCCCGCAATAAGCGTACCATCTCCTGATCCATTCGTCAAACAACCCTAGCCATTAGTACCAGAAGAAGACCATGTACTCGTTCATCGTACCCGCCTGAGAGAGCCTCACAGCAACGCTCCGATAGACTCTCTAACAGAGGATCGGCCCGACCCTGCGGATATCTTTCTTGGCAAGTTGCGTACCAACAACGCTGCGCAAGTTCGTTCAGGGGGCCAGCAATGAGGTGCCCATGTAGGGGCGTAGGACTTTTGGGATAATGATAGTACCGTTGGCCTGCTGGTAGGTCTCCAGAATGGCGGCCAGGGTGCGACCCACAGCCAGCCCTGAGGCATTGAGGGTATGCACATACTCTGCGTGGCTCGTCGCGGTTGGCCGGTATTTGATATTCGCCCGCCGGGCCTGAAAAGCTTCGCAATTGCTGATCGAGGAGATTTCCACAAAGTCCTCCAGGCCGGGCATCCAGACCTCTAGATCGACGGTTTTTGCGGATGCGAAAGGGAGATTCGCTGCGCAAAGCGCTACAACGCGATATGGCAGATCCAGGCTGCGCAGCACGGCTTCTGCATGACCCAGCACCTGGTTAAATGCGCTATATGACTCTTGCGGCTCGACAAGCTGAAATAGCTCGATTTTGTTGAATTGATGGAGGCGCATCAAGCCGCGTGTTTGCCGCGATGCCGATCCCGCCTCTCGGCGGAAGGCGGTTGTCCAGGCGACGTAACGCAGGGGAAGCGTGCCAGGCGGTAAGATGGAATCGCTATGCAGGCCGACAAGTGGGACTTCGGCTGTGGGATTGAGGTAAAGCTCATCCTCAGGACAGTTGTACACCTGGTCTTCAAACTTGGGCAACTGCCCTGCTCCCAGCATGACCGAGCGCTTAGCCAGGAAGGGTGGGATGATTTCGGTATAGCCATGTTCCTGGGTATGCAAATCGAGCATAAAGGAGATGAGAGCACGTTCCAGGCGCGCCCCTGCTCCCGTCATCGTGATGAAACGACTGCCTGCTATTTTTGTGCCGCTTTCAGCATCGAAGAGGCCCAGGCGCTGGCCTAGCTCCCAATGAGGTCGTGGGTTGAAGTGATACGAGATCGGCTCGCCCCAGCGCCTCACCTCATAATCAAGGTTTTCTTCGCCTCCATCATGCACGCTTTGATGGGGTATATTGGGCAGGCGAAGGAGTAAGGGCTGCAGGCGTGTTTCGATATCGATGATTTGCAACTCTGTCTGGCGAATATCCTTTGTGATGGCTTTGATACGTGCGTTGAGGTCTGCCCGGCGCTCAAGAGGCGCGCTGCGAACAGCCTCTTTGAGAGGCTTCAGCATTTCATACAGGCCATCAAGGCGCGTGGCGAGCCCGCGACGCTGCTCTGCCAGGTGCAGGAGCTCGTCGATATCCTGAGGATCATGCCGGCGCTGCAATCCCTCACGCACGATTTCAGGATGCTGGCGAATAAAGTCAAGGTTGAGCATGGGCATAGTATGCCATATTTCCCCTGTTCGGGCAATACTTATCTTTTCCCTTGCAGGCGCCATGCCAGGCCTAGTAAAATGAATGATATATCCGAATCGTCCCTAGAAAGGGAAAACGCAGGTGCCTCATTCTTCAAAGCGGGTGTTGTTCTTACTGCCGGTGGCTATGCTGCTCCTCATAGGAGTATTACCGGCCTGCAACACAAGCCCTATCACGATCCAGGCCACGCCTACGCCAACACCGCTGTATTTCCTGAGCAATGGCGGCTGGTGTGTCAGGCTGGGCAATCATCCCCAGCCGCCATACGCCAACATCCAGGTGAGCGATGATCGCTACCTTGCCCATAGCGAACCCATGCTGGCCGAGAATCCTGAGAATCCGCTCAACCTGGTCGGTGGCTCTAAATTCTTCACCGACCCGGCCCACTATCGCTTCCAGATCGGGTACTACACCTCGTTTGACGGCGGCTGCACATGGACGGATGGCGGCGTTTTGCCGGGATTCAAGAGCGGCACGATTACCTCCGATCCGAGCTTTGCTTTCGACACTCACAATGATGTTTACGCGGCTGTGCTGTTCGACGGCCCTGGTAATGATAGCGGCGTAGCCGTTTACACATCCAGAAATGGCGGCAGGAGCTTCGGAAATCCCGTGCGCGTCTTCGACGACCCGACAGGGAAGGTGTTCAGCGATAAGCCGTGGATTACGGTCGATCAAACATCCGGGCCATACAGCGGGGATGTCTATGTGGCCTGGTCATATGATCATGGGAACCAGTGCGGGTTTGGAAACTTTTGCAGCGAGGAGCTGGCGTTCTCGCGCTCGACCGACCACGGCAAGACGTTCTCGCCGGTGCGCCTGATCGAGGGCAACGCGCCGTTTTGCACCAATCCTGCCACGGGTCGCCCCACTAATTCAAGGAAATGCGACGCAGTACAGGGTGTGATCCCGGTTGTCGAGCCGGACGGCACAATTGTGATCGCCTTTCCATATATCGACCTGATGAGCAACTCCATTCCGACGAGGCTGCTGGCCATCCGCTCTTCCGATGGCGGCAGCACATGGACGAATCCTACATTAGCTGCGACGATTCATGACATCGCGGGCAGGTTTCCGCCGGAGAAATACCGGGTTATCTCTTTGCCAGCGTTCGCCTGCGACCCCCGTACCGGCCAGCTTTACCTCACGTGGTCGGATAAACGAACGAATGGCTCCGACATCCTGTTCAGTACGTCGAGCGATCAAGGTCAGACCTGGTCAACGCCTATTCGCGTCAACGATGATCCTGTAGAAGCCGGGGTCAATCATTTCCAGCCGCAAATGGCCGTGGCGCCTGATGGAGTGATCAGCATTTCATTCTTCGATACTCGCGTTGATCCACAGCACCTGTTGATCGATGTGTTCCTGGCCCAATCCATCAATCACGGAGCATCCTTCCTCAAGAACGTGCGGGTAACAGTACAGAGCTGGGATCCGAGAGTTGATGCGCCAATAGACGAGTACGGGAACCAGTTCATCGGAGACTACGAGGGGCTGGCAGCAGATAACGAGTTCGTTCATCCCTTCTGGAACGACACTCGCACAGGCAAGCAGGAAATCTTCACGGCAGCCGTGCCGAGCGCGCAGCCGCGTAATAGCTAAAGGCGAGTGCTTAGCCCGCAGAATTGAACATATAGACCTCGGCTGGTTTAATTTCCCCTTCGCTAGGTGGTGCATCTTTCACCAAAATGGACCACGCTGCCTCAAAAGCTTCCTGAGATTCCCAGAAGGTGAAGCCCATGAGTGTGCCTCTCGCGGGGTCTTTAAAAACGTTGGAGACGAAAACGATCCCTGGCTGCTTTTTGATCAGCTCGTCAAACTGGCGCATCTTCTGAACCCAAAGCTCTTCCATGCCGGGCTGCGGGTAATGAACAGAGTAAAATAAAAACATGATTCTCGCTTCCTCCTTTAGACCTTTAGGCAAGGTTCAAATGAATGTGACGATTCCTCAATTAACGGAAAAGCCTGTACATGTCATGTTGAGCGAAGCGAAACATCTGATGCCGATCGACAGAGATCCTTCGCGGAGTTTACCCTGAGCGAAGCGAATGGGCTCAGGATGACATGGCCGGAGCATTCGTCATCCCATGATGCAGATACCCTCGGTTTGATTACCGGTTTTGGCTGCTAAAAATCATAATCGGTAATGGGCTCGATAAATTGGGAACCTACGCTGGTCGGCATACCGGCACGGAGCGCGATAAATCGGGCCCCTACGGATACTCCGATCAATTGCTTCATCTTCATAATCGGCCCTACAGATGTGCTATGTGGCTCCTGGACATGATAAATCCCCTTCACGATTCTTGTTCGCATAGCTCGTGCGAGCGTTTGCATCCCGGCTTGATTTGAGGTACCCTATCATAAGGTTAACACAAAACAGATAGAAAGAATCATGATCACAGTAATCAAGAAGAATACGCTGGGAGAAAAAAAGGTTCAGTACACAGGCGAAATCATCGAGCGTTTGCCGGATGGGGTGGTTCTCGAGGCGTACTGGACATGGGCAGACAGGGATCTGGGATATACCCGCTTTGAAAGCGGAGACCGGTTCATCGAATACTACTATACTGACCGCTGGTTTAATATTTTTGATATTTCCGGGAAGAATGGCGTGAGAAAGGGCTGGTACTGCAATATTGCCGAGCCGGCCGCTATTTTTGATGACCGTATCGAGCAGGTTGACCTGCTGCTGGACGTATGGATTGATCCCTCGGGGAAGCCGCTGGTTTTAGATGAAGATGAGTTTGAGGCTAACAGGACACTCAGCCAAGAGCAGCGCGAGCATGCCAGGCGAGGGCTGCATGACCTGTTAGAGATGATCGCAGCACGACGAGAGATGTTTTCGGCGGGATCATCACGATGATAGGGATTATCAGCGTGCTGATCTAATAAGATGAGGGCGACGCAAGCGTCCCCACCACCCTCCACAGCCGCTCCCGCCCCTACGAGTACGATCCGCTTCCTAGATTGATTCACGAAAATATCTGCCCTTGTAACTCTTGCGCGTATTAATCAACAGCGCGCTGATAGTATGGGGAACCCCACAGATCATGTCCATCCATTATTCTAGGTGGCTCTCTATCCTTCCGGGTGAAGTGTCGTGACCGAACCGGCTCTTCCTCCCAGGAAAAGATTCTGTAACACAACGCGCGACAGGCGCAGAAAGAAGAGATCATGGAAGACAATATACAACCAGCGAAAAATTCTACTAGCCGGCGTTCATTTTTGCGCAAGGGACTGGCAGCAGCAGGAACTGGCGCAGCAAGCGGATGCTGCCCAGCGCGGGTAATACAGCGAGGAATCACCTTATGGTCGATGCCTATCGGGGGCGCGCTTCTCTCGATAGGCAGGCCTGTGATCCTCAATCGTTACCCCGCTTCCTCTTCCTCCCGGCTGCGTGGCACGAGATGAATATCGATGTCGGTCGAGAGCCGTGGATGAGTTCTTCCCCGCTTTAGGGAAGATCAGCCCTGGAGGTGTTCCTCCGTCCCGATCTCAACTGATTCTTCTATGGCAAGCACATCATGCCATGCACTTGCGTCATCTTGCAGTTTCACAAGCCTGTGCAGCAAGGACTGAAAGTGTGCTGCCATGCGCTCAAAAAACGAGTGTTGTTCCAGGGTTGAGAGGCGAATGAGTAGGAGCGGAGCAGGCGGATCCTCCAGCAGGTGTTTCAATTCTAGAGCGTGCAACAAGATCTCCTTTTCCCTCCGGCTCGCCAGAACAATACTATCGCACTGCAGCTCGTACACGAGTTGCTTGATCTGCTGCACGGCATCCGGCGTTGTGACTTCATGGCGTTCAACCGCTACGTGGTACCTGGCAGCAACCCACCAGACAGCCTCCAAAAAGTCTTTAGACTGCTGGATAGATTCAAGGCGCGCTCCACGTGAACGCCGTTCGGGCGGGACAACGATCAGCGAGACAGCTATCAATGTGGCCCCTGTGCTTGCGGCAAGGTGGATCAGCGAATCGATAGCGCCCATATCCACGCCATAGGTAAAGGGCAAAAGCCAGCGCATTGTCTTCATCATAGCCTTTTAAGAACGGAGGGAACGCTGGGATGCATACAACTATACGCATCTTTTCTCCATTCCCGTTTACCAATGTAAACTAGGATCGCTCAATATGCGTTCTTGATAAACTAGGAAATGCTCTGGAAACACTCAAGAAATGATCATAGCTGGGCCATGACATTTTTGCTGATGGCGCGGAGAGTGGCGAAGACGCCCTTGCCCTGACAGGCGATGGCTTCAAAGCTGGGCACGCGGCGGCGATTGAGGTAGCGATCGAGGACCGGCACGGGTAGCGCTGAGGACAGATCGCGCTTATTCCACTGGAAAACCAGGGGAAAATTGTTGAGATCTTTGCCGAGGCGACGCATGTTGACTTCGAGTTCGGACAGGCTCTGCACATTCTCTTCAAATTTTTCAGCCTGCGAGTCCACCACGAAGACGATGCCATCAGCGCCATTGAGGACAGCCAGGCGAGTGCGCTCATAGAGAATCTGGCCGGGAACGGTATAGAGATGAAAACGAGTGCGAAAACCATGCACAGTGCCGAGATCGAGCGGCAGGAAGTCAAAGAAGAGCGTGCGCTCAGTTTCGGTGGCGATAGAGAGCATCTGGCCGCGCGCATTGGGGTTAATGCTTCTATAAACATATTGTAAGTTCGTGGTTTTGCCACAATAGCCAATGCCGTAATAGACTATCTTGCAGTGTATTTCGTGGGTAGCGATATTAATGAGCGCCATGGATGCCAGAACCCCTAATCACGGAAGAGAAGATCAATGGTATCCTCGACCGAAGAGCGGAATTGGACGTTGATGATGGAGGATTTCTTCTGGGACGTATCGGCTCGCACACGCTCAAGGATACGCTCCATTTCATCGGATGCTTTTTTGGAGAGGACTTTGACCAGGCCGATATGAGTCAGCTTGTCAAAAACGATGACGAGCAGCCATTGCTCTTCTATCATGGTGGTGTAAATATTTTCGCGCACTCCTTGCTGGAAAATGGTGCGGAAATCCTTCTCTCCGAGCAGTTCAGCAATATGACGCGAAGAGGAGAATGCACCGGCAAGCAAAGCGCCGAGCGAGGTGGCGTTACGCCGCACACCGGCTCCTTGAGTCGCGATAACCTGGCCGCTCTTGTCGATCAGCATGACAGAAGAGGCATTGGTGTCATTCATTAATTTATTTAATGCAGCCGAGATAATAGCTAATTCGCGGTCAGAAATAATCAGGTTTGTCAGTTGTTCCATGTACCGTGCCGCCTTCCGTACACAGGCTCAATGATCATATGTTTGCTACGCGATATCAAGGGCTTCAAGAATCTCATTCCGGCTCGTTTTAATCAAATGACGCACGCGGGATATGCTCGAGGCATTCTCAGAGAGGGTGACCATCAGGGCAAAATCGCCTAACGGCTCGACGCTGACCAGGGCATGTTCATATTCCATAAGCACGCCAATGACATTGCCGCGAGAAATTTCCTGCCCCAGGGCTTCTGCGGTAGTCATTCCTGTGGTCATAATTGCTCCAACTGCTTCCATGTCTTCTTTGCCATCACGGGCAAGCCCCTCTATCATCAGGCCGTCGCGTCCGACCAGGATAGCTTGCCGCACGCCAGGGATTTGCAAAAAGCGGCTGAGGGACTGTTTGAGATCAACCATATAGTACCTCCAGGCTCAATGGGCTGCATCGTTCAACAAGCCAGTATAATTCACGGCTATTTTAACCCATGCAAAAGAGAAGGCGCAAGAGAATAAGACATCTTGGCTAATACAGCAGCACATGTCATTCTGAGCGTAGCGAAGAATCTCTCTAAAGAAAACGCAATCAGCTACCTGGGTTTGATGCCGTAGTTTGGACTTTCTTTCGTGATCATTACATCGTGCGGATGGCTTTCGCGCAGGCCCGCGCTGGTGATGCGCACAAAGCGAGTATGTTCCTGCATCTCGGCAATGGTGGCAGCGCCGCAGTAGCCCATGGCTTGCCGCAAGCCGCCCACAAGCTGGTGCACCAGCGGCCCCAATAATCCCTTATAGGGCACGCGGGCCTCGATGCCCTCGGCAATGAGCAGGGATTCAGCCTGGGTATCGCTCTGGAAGTAGCGGTCTTTGCTATAGCTGCGCTGCTTCATGGCACCTATCGAGCCCATGCCCCTGTAATCCTTGAAGCGTTCTCCATGCGAAATAATCAGTTCGCCGGGGCTTTCATCCACGCCCGCCAGCAGGCTGCCTAGCATGACAGTATCAGCGCCGGCAGCAATGGCTTTGGCGATATCACCCGAGTACTGGATGCCGCCATCGGCGATAACAGGTATGCCGTAGGGGCGAGCCGCACGAGCACACTCATAAATGGCGGTGATCTGGGGCATGCCGACGCCTGCAATGACGCGGGTTGTGCAGACTGCACCTGCACCAATGCCGGTCTTTATCGCGTCTGCCCCCGCCTGGATCAGGGCTTCGGTCGCCTCGGCTGTCACCACATTGCCGGCGATCACCTGTACTCGCTTGCCGAAATGGTCTTTGATGCGAGCCACCGTCTCGATCACCATAGAAGAATGGGCATGCGAAGTATCAACCACCAGCGCATCCACGCCCTCTTCGATCAGGGCCGAGCAGCGGGCATCGGTGTCGGGTCCCACGCCAACGGCCGCGCCCACCCGCAGGCGGCCATACTCATCCTTAGCGGCATGTGGATAGAGGATTTTCTTCTGAATATCCTTGATAGTAATCAGGCCTTTGAGCATACCGTGCTCATCTACTACGGGCAATTTCTCAATTTTATAGCGGTGCAGCAAATCGCGGGCCTGCTCGAGAGTGGTGCCAACAGGGACGGTGACCAACGGCTCGCGGGTCATGAGGTCTGAAACAGGGCGTTCCACATTGGTCTCGAACCGAATATCGCGATTAGTGAGAATACCAACGAGCCTACCATGCTCGGTGATGGGGATGCCTGAGATGTGGAAATGCTGCATGGCGGCCAGCGCTTCGCGCAGCAGGGCAGATGGTTCCAGGGTAATGGGATCGCTGATCATACCGGATTCGGAACGCTTTACTTTATCAACTTCCTGAGCCTGCTCCTCAATAGACAAATTGCGATGAATGATGCCGATGCCGCCTTCACGCGCTAAAGCGATGGCGAGACGAGCCTCGGTAACGGTATCCATAGCGGCGCTAACAATGGGGATATTGAGCGTAATGGAGGGGGTCAGGCGAGTGCAGGTGGAAACATCACGTGGGAGTACTGCCGAAGCGGCAGGGATGATGAGTACATCATCGAAGGTAAGACCTTCCCCGGCAAATTTCTCATCAAAAGCGCCGGGGAGACGTTCCTGAGACATGATAGGCGCATCCTCCTTAGAAAAACGCCCAGCGCACGCAACGACGTGAGCCGGGCCTCAGACCTGGTTAGCTAGCAATCTTTTTTTGATTGGTATCACACGCATGTATTTCATCGTTTGATGTAGTGTAACATTTGCTGAGAAGAACGTCAAATTGAATTTCAATCTTGTCAACCGGGCTGGGCCAGGGCAACCGCAAGGGTTGCCCCTACCCTGGACGACTCGGCATGTGTGCCCTTTTTTAATCTTGTCAACCGGGCTGGACTGCTGTACTCTTAATAGAAATAGAGACTGATTTCGTATAGAGGAGGAATAATTGTATGTCTGCTGAGATGCAGACAACGACGAAGGCCGGGTCGAGGGTGCAGCGAACAATAGAGAGGAATGGAGAGGCTATCGTCGTTGAGAATCTGAGCAAAAGTTATGGCTCCTTGCGAGTCGTTGACCAGCTATACTTCACGGTTCATAGGGGAGAGATTTTTACCCTGCTGGGGCCAAATGGGGCCGGAAAAACCACCACAGTTGAAACGCTCGAAGGCTATCGCACACCTGATCAGGGCAAGGTGCGCGTGCTAGGACTGGATCCTATACGCGAAGGACGCGCGCTCAAACCATATATCGGTATCATGTTACAGCAGGACGGCCTGTATCCGGCATTGACAGCCCGCGAGGTATTGCAGCTTTTTGCGGGTTACTTTCGTCACACACACAATATCGATGAATTGCTGGAACGAGTTGGGCTGACTACTGCCGCCAGGACACGCTGTCGCAGGCTCTCCGGGGGACAGAAACGGCGGTTAGCGCTTGCCGTAGCACTAATCGGTAACCCCAGTCTTGTCTTTCTGGACGAGCCGACGGCGGGAATGGACCCCCAGGCGCGCCTGACAACCTGGGAAATCATACGAGACCTGAAGCGAAGCGGAGCTACGGTGCTCTTGACCACGCACCTGATGGATGAAGCTGAGCGGCTGGCAGACCGGGTAGCCATTATCGATCACGGCAGGCTGATTGCTCTTGATACGCCTGCACGACTTACCGGCATAGAACACGCAACTATTGTCCGCTTCGTAGCGCCGCCAGGGCTGGACCTTACACAGCTTGCGGCTCTGCCTTCCGCACGCAAGGCAGAAGAGATTCGCCCAGGGAGCTATCTCATCGAGACGGAGACAGTACCGGCCTTGCTGGCAGAATTGACGGCGTGGTTACGAGATAACAACATCACACTATCAGAACTGCGGGTAGGACACGGCTCGCTTGAGGATCTCTTCCTGCGACTGACAGGCACCGAGGTACGAGAGTAATATGGCAACTGAGACAGTAAATCAGATTACAGAGCATAGAGAGAGTGAAGCGGCGCCAGCCTGGCGTCAAATCCTGGTACATGCGGCGTTTGAACTGCTGCTTACCGCAAGGCGTGGCGAAAATGTCTTGATTACGCTGATCGTGCCCGTGCTGCTGCTGATCTTTTTTGCCTCGCTCAATATTGTTCCACCGGTCAATGGGAGCGCAATCAATTTCCTGCTGCCGGGAATACTGGCGCTGGCTATAATGGCGGCGGGAATGGTCAATCTGGGCATTGCTACCGCTTACGAGCGCTACTACGGGGTGCTGAAACGGCTAGGGGGGTCGCCCCTCTCGCGCAGCGGGCTTATCGCTGCCAAAGTGATCTCTATCCTGGTCCTGGAGATCATCCAGGTGATTCTCTTAGTAGGGGTGGCCATCGTCTTTTACAGGTGGCAGCCTGCGGGTTCATGGTGGCTGGCTCTGCTGGCGCTGGCGCTGGGAACGGTGGCGTTTGCCGCAATCGGGCTGGCAATGGCAGGGGCGTTACGGGCCGAGGTAACGCTGGCGGGTGCAAACGGGCTTTTCCTCGTGTTTGTATTGCTTGGCGGCGGCATCCTGCCGTTGAGTCACCTTCCGGCTGCACTGGCCGCTCTCGCGCAATTGCTTCCCGCGGCTGCACTGACACTGGCCTTGCAAGCGGCCATGACAAGCGGCGCCGCTTTCCCCATCTTTGCCTGGATCGTGCTGGCAGTCTGGGCCGTAATAGCGCTGGTGATAGCTATACGAACCTTCCAGTGGGAATAAGGAATAGTGATCACTTTGATGCGGACGACCATACCCATTGATCAGGGCAGGTGAAGTCAAGCACTGCCATAAACTGGCCGGCAGCTTCTTGCAAACTACTCACGATGAACTGGGGGATGCTGGAGCGCTGGAGCCTGTGCCGGGTATCCGGCAGGAGAACAGAGATACCGTCAAGACTGTGTATATGAGCAATTGTCTCATTAAAGGTCGCAACCTGGCCAATGACGACCTGTACGTTGAAACTGATAGAATGATCCTGGTAGTTGAATGCTGCAAATTGAGGAATAATGGTATCGTTCGCATGCCGGAAAGGATCGGAGAAGGTATCATCTGTTTTGTAAGGGTTGTCCGGTGTGGCAAATTCAAAGGCGTACGCTTCGCCACAGAGTTGATACTTGTAGGCGCTATTGGGCACCCGCACAAGCTGCGAAGAGGCAGCAGGTAAGGCAGTCAGGCGCGCGTGGACGAAAACAACAGATATGCTCACCAGAACCAGCAGTGCGGCGAGAGCAATAAAAAAGAGCCGTCTCATAGCCTCCCCCTGTAAAGAAGGTTTCCTTTGGGCAGGCGCAAGACCTGCCCCTACAAATTACAATTAGACGGGGCGGCTGACCCGTTCAGAGAAGTGGCAGGCGGCATAATGGTTGCGCTCCCCCTTTAGCTCGAAGGCAGGTTCCACCTCCCGGCAAATCGGCTGGGCTATGGGACAGCGAGTATGAAAGCGACAGCCGCTCGGAATATGGATCGGGCTGGGCAAATCGCCTGAAAGAATAATGCGCTGCCGGCGTTTCTCTATCTTGGGATCAGGGATAGGGACGGCCGAGAGCAACGATTGGGTATAGGGATGCTTGGGGGCAGCGTAGAGATCATGACGATCAGCCAGCTCTACGATTTTGCCAAGATACATCACCGCGATACGATCGGCGACGTGACGCACAACGCTGAGATCATGTGAAACAAAAAGATAGGTTAACTGAAATTGGTTTTGCAGGCGCTGCAACAGGTTGAGCACCTGAGCCCGTATCGAGACATCCAGTGCAGATACCGGCTCGTCGGCGATGATAAATTCCGGATTAATAGCCAGGGCGCGAGCTACTGCGATACGCTGTCGTTGCCCCCCGCTAAACTCGTGCGGATAGCGATTGATATATTCCGGGCGCAAACCCACGACCTTCATTAATTCGACCGTGCGGTCATGAATCTCTTTATTTGACCCCATTTTAAAAATGTGCATCGGCTCAGCAATAAGAGAACCGACGGTGAAGCGGGGATTGAGCGAAGCAAAGGGGTCCTGGAAGATCATCTGGATGTAGCGGCGCATTTGCCTCAGTTCTTCCCCTTCCAGCTTTGCAAGGTCCTTGCCCTTAAAGAGAATCTGCCCGCTTGTAGGTTTATAGAGGCGAACGATGGTGCGCCCAATGGTCGTCTTGCCGGAGCCGCTTTCTCCTACAAGCCCCATGGTCTGCCCGCGCTCGATACTAAGGCTGACGCCATCTACAGCCCGCACATAGCCTATTGTGCGCTGGAAGACGATCCCTCTTGTCAGCGGGAAGTACATTTTGAGATCGCGCACATCGATGAGCGTTTTCGTGCCTACAGGTGTCTCTAGCATCATTTACACTCCTTACAAAGACTTTGTCGCTTCTGCTGAGGCTGCCAGTGTCGCCTGGATAGCTTCCTGCCTGGCTCTGCGGCGCCTTTCAGCATAGACCTGCTCTCGTTCATCGGTGACATCTACCCAGCAAGCTTTGTAGTGCGTAAGATTACCAGCAATCGGATCAAGAGGGGGCATAGTACGACAGATAGCGCGAGCAAAAGCGCAACGCGGCATAAAAGGGCAGCCCGGAGGAGGTTTCAGGAGATCGGGAGGAGCGCCTTCAATTGTGCGCAACGTGGCATGGCGCTGCTCGTCCAGGCGAGGCACAGAGGCAAGCAGGCCCAGCGTATAGGGATGGCGAGGATTAGCAAATAGCTCATCCGTTGGAGCCACCTCCATGACCTTCCCGGCGTACATCACGACCACGCGATCCGTCATACCCGCGACCACTCCCAGGTCATGGGTGATAAGTATAACGGCTGTGCCAAATTCCTTACACACACCATTGATCAACTCAAGAATCTGTGCCTGAACGGTCACATCCAGGGCGGTAGTAGGCTCATCGGCAATGAGGAGTTTCGGATTGCAGGCCAGGGCTATAGCGATCATCACGCGCTGGCGCATACCGCCGCTGAACTGGTGGGGATAGGAATCGACGCGCTCAGATGCCGCCGGAATGCCAACCTGCTCGAGCAGGGTAACGGCGCGCTTGCGCGCTTCTTCAGGGTTGATTTTCAAGTGGATACGCAAGCCCTCCGCAATCTGCTTGCCAATCGTCATGGTAGGATTGAGGCTCGTCATGGGATCCTGGAAGATCATACCGATCTTCTTGCCACGAACCCTGCGCATGGCGCTCTCTGGCAAATCCAGCAGGTCCTGGCCGTCAAAGATAATGCTGCCTCCCACATACTCGCCAGGCGGTTGGGGAATCAGGCGCATAATGGAGAGCGCTGTAACGCTTTTGCCACAACCGCTCTCTCCCACAATCCCCAGCCTTTCACCAGGCTTGATGGAAAAGCTTACCCCATCGACCGCGTGGACATAGCCGCCCTTCACCTTGAAGTAGGTCTTCAGGTCCTGGACTTCGAGCAGATTCTCTCCCAACGTTTTACTCCTTATTCCAGTGTCTTAACGTTCTGTCATATAGGGGTCAAGGGCATCGCGCAACCCATCACCCACGAGGTTAAAGCTGAGCACGGTCAGGAAGATCAGCAAGCCTGGGATGAAAACGAGATAAGGGTTGACATCGATGAGGTTTTGGCCAAGATCGATCATACTGCCCCAGCTTGCTGTGGGTGGCTGAATGCCAAACCCGAAGTAGCTCAGAACGGACTCGATAATGATGTTGTTGCCAACGAGCAGTGTGGCGCTGACGATAATGGGTCCTGCGGCATTGGGCAAGATATGGCGGAACATCAGGCGCAAGTTGCGAGCGCCGATAGTACGAGCCGCCAGGACATATTCGCGCTCCTTGAGGGCTAAAAACTCCCCTCGTACCAGCCTGGCAGTGTACATCCAGGCAAGAACGGCGATCAAGAGGATGACACTTCTTGGCGAGCCATCGGTAAACCTTAGCGAGAGGACGAAGAGCAGGAGGTAGAGGGGAACAGACAGAAAAACATCGGTCACGCGCATTAAGGCGTTATCGATGATACCTCCAAAGAAGCCAGCGAAGGAGCCAATGCCGATACCAATAGCGATGGCGACAGCCATGGAAGAGAGACCGACCAGCAGGGAGGTCTGGCCACCTACCATGGCGCGGGCCATTTCATCACGTCCTGCGTCATCCGTGCCAAAGGGGAATGTCAGCGAGGGCCGCACTCCTCCATTCAATGCATCCTGTGCCGATATGGTATGGAGAGCATCAGGCTGGTTATGCCCGGTCACGGTTGGCCCCAGGAAACAAAACAGGAACATGAGAATCAGGAAACCGGCGCCAACAATCGCTGCCTTGTTTTTCATAAAGCGATCGAAGATGATACGTCCCTGGCTGCGCCGTTTCTGCACCAGTTCGACCGTTTCTTCCAGAAGCGGTTCGACTTCTTCTGGCGCTACAACTGTTGCATTAGGATTGATCTGTTCAGATATATCCATGTCTTTCTCCTCCTGAGAGCTGAGTGCGACAGGTCGCAAGGGCTACGAATAGCGGATACGCGGGTCCATCACTCCATAGAGGATATCGGCGATCAGGTTGAACAAGATCACCAGAGTACCACCGATGGTTAAGATAGCCAGCAGGACTGGATAGTCACGCACCTCAAGGGATTGGAAAAACAGGGTTCCCATGCCCGGCCATGCAAAAACGCCCTCTGTAATCGTGGCGCCACCGGCGACCGCACCAAAATCAATGGCAACAACTGTGATCAGGGGAATCACTGCATTGCGCAAGGCATGGCGGATCAATAACGAGGCAGGGCCGACGCCTTTAGCACGAGCGGTGCGTATGTAGTCCTGTTTCACGACCTCGATGGTACTGGAGCGCATATAGCGACTCCAGCCCGCGACAGATAGGGCGGCGAGGGTGATCATAGGTAAAATGAGGTGTTGCAGGTGATCGATAAAGGCATCGAAAGGATCGAGCGTGTAGCCAAGCGTCTCCATGCCGGATGTTGGTAAGACATGGAGCCAGACACCGAACACGTACTGCAAGGCCAGGCCCAGCAGGAAAGCCGGCATGGCAATACCAAAGTAAGAAATGGTGGTTAAGCTGTAATCGGTGATCGAGCCTTGCCGCACGGCTGAAATTACGCCAAAGAAGATAGCGAAAATCAAGGCCAGGGCAAAGGCGGGAATAAAGAGTTGCAGGGTGGCCGGGAAGCGCTGGCCAATGAGATAGGTAACGGGCACATTATCCGCATAGGAGAAACCAAAGTTGCCGATCAATGTCTGCCCCAGCCATTTGAGATATTGAATGGGCAAGGGGTCTGTCAGGCCAAAACGCTCAAGCATGGCCTGCCTGGCTTGCGGCGTCATGTGCGGGTTGAACAGAACCTGCGCCGGCCCACCTGGCATCAGGTGGATCAAGATAAACATGAAGACCGATAGAAAGAACAGCAACGGAATTGCCTGGAGCAATCGCCTGATGATGTATCGTCCCATATACACCTCCGGAGAGTGGAACAAGCGAACATACAGCGTTGTATGTAGTGTACCTTATTTATACCCGTTTTATGGCAATTTTTCAAGCCCAACCTAAATTTTAGAAAATGCCTCTCATGAGAGGCCTCGGTCTCTCATGAGAGGCACAAGCACTACAACGTAACGTCAATAACCTGGCAAGCTGGCAAGCCAGAAGCGGGGGTTAAGCTCCGCGTCTTGCTACGCTAGCACTTGCCGTTGTCGCACCACCACTGCCAGATGTTGATGGTCTCCGACGCACCCTCAGGAGCCGGGTTGTAGTTGTTGACAGTCACCTTGTGCATGGCGATGTCCACCGGTGAATACAGCGTGACGAACGGGAAGTCCGTCAGGTAAATCTGGTGCTCCTGGTTGAAGATAGCCTGCCGCGCTGACGGATTTGCCGTCTCCTGCTCCTGCGTGAAGAGGGCATCGAGCTGCGGGTTGCAGTAGAAGTTGATGTTGAAGCCCGCCGGCGGGAACTGGTTGCAAGCAAACAGGGCCGAATCATCGGCATCGTAGGTAAAGGAGTCCTCGAACTCCCCAATATCATACCTGCCGGATACCGCACCCGTAGCCGGAGAGGCATTGCCACCCGACAGGAAGGGGCCGAAGAAGGTGCTGGCCGGGTAGTTCTGGATCTTCAACTGGACGCCAATGGCCTGCATGTCCTGCTGCAGGATCAGCTCGTCATCGGCGCGCCACAGGTTGTTGGCTGTGGTCGAGTACTCGAAGCTCAGCATCTCGCTACCCTTGTGCATGTAGCCATCTGAGCCTAGCGTCCATCCATCGCTGATCAGCAACTGCTTGGCGGCGGCAGGGTCAAACTTCGGGCAGGGCGCATTGGGTTGATAGCCCGGATTGAGGCCCGCGGCGTGGTCGGTACACAAGGGGGTTGCGTAGCCGCGCCTGGCCGTGTCAATCAAGGCCGTGTGATCGACCGCCATGGCCATAGCCTGGCGCACCGCCCGGTCATGCCCCAGGATGGGGTTGTGGAAGTCAAAGTAGAACGCCTCAAAGTTGGTGGACTTCGGGTTGTAGGTCAACTTGTAGTTAGAGAGGCGCTGGTAGGCAATGGCTTTGGTCACATCCAGGAACCAGGACGAGTCAATGGTGCCGGCCTGCAAGTCCTTGAGGATGGTATCCTGGTTGGGCACAATACGGAAGACCACTTTGTCCAGGTAGGGATAGCCCTGCGAGGCCAGGTAGTAGTTGGGATTGCGCACTACCGTGTAGTGGTCGCCGGGCTTGCTCTCACTCATCTGGAACGGGCCGCTGGTGACTTTGGGGAACAGGTTATCCGGCGAAGTCAGGATTTTGCTGGGGTCAACGCCCTGGAAATGATGCATGGGTAATGGAGCGCCCGCGCCATCGGCCCAGATGGACAGGAACGGCTCAAAGCCCCGCTTGAGATGGAAGGTGATCGACAGGTTGTCCGACGAGATATCGGTCGAAGTGATGAGGTTGATGCCGACAGTGCTGGCCGGGGTAAACTTGGGGTTCATCCACAGGCGCCAGGTGAAATCGACATCGCGCGCATCCAATGGCTGGCCATCGTTCCACTTAAGGCCGGGCCGCAGGTGGAAGGTCCAGGTCTTGAGGTCGGCGCTGACGCCTCCATTGGCCACAGTGGGAATTTCGGTGGCTATGCCAGGGTGCAGGTTGCCGTTGGAGTCGCCATAGAAGAGCGGGGCATAGATTGACTGGTCGACCATATCCGAGAACGTCTCGGACGAAGCATTGGTGATGAGCGAATCCGGCTCTTCATACAGGTCGTCGATCCAGGTTCCACCTTTGGTGACGGTGGTGCTGCTGCTGGATGGTGGCCCGCTAGGAGCGCCGCAGGCGGCCAGCAGCAAGAGGAGCGCCGTCATGCAGGAACAGGCGATCAGCAGAGAACGGATTCCATGTCTCTTGAGCATTATGTCCTCCTCGCAAAATAATAAGATTTGAGGAACCGGGTTACCCGCCGCGCGGGACCCTTAACAACATATCAGGAGTATCGTCTACTCCAAAGAATGCCCGCATAAAGCGGACTGTCGCTCTTTTACTCCATCCTGGTGCAAAAAAGCTAGTGCTACATATAGGTACTACGTATCCGGTGAACAACTTCTCACAGGGATCTTCACAAAAATAGTTTTGGCCCCCTCATCTCACCCACCCATGCAAGAGATGATCAGCTTGTGGTATGCTATTGTGGAGGTGTATTGTCGAGGTAGGGCTGGTGGACTTATGCAACCAGGTATGATACAGCTATCTATAAACCCAAAGGCGCTAGAGAAGAAAGGAGAGGCGACTGTTTCCTTCCCGGCTACCGGCAGGGAAGGTCGCAAAGCTTGATGAGACTGCAAAACAAAGTAGCCATTATTACAGGCGCTGCCAGCGGCATGGGCCAGGCCGCCGCCTACCTCTTTGCCCAGGAAGGGGCTAGCGTGGTCGTCACCGATATCATGACGCAAGCCGGTGAAGAGACGGTTAAGCAGATCCGCGATGCAGGCGGCAGTGCTCTCTTCGTTGCCGCCGATGTCTCTAAAGAAGATGCCGTCAAAACGATGGTCGAGAGGGCCGTCGAGGCTTTTGGACACGTCGATGTGCTCTACAACAATGCGGGCATCATGCCGACCGGCGATGGGAGTGTGACCGATCTCAGCGAGGCGACCTGGGACCACATTATGAATGTCAATCTGAAGAGCGCCTTTCTCTGCTCAAAGTATGCCATTCCGCACATGATCAGGCAGGGTAAAGGCTCGATCATCAATGTCGCCTCCATTGTGGCCTTTGTGGGCAGTACGGTTCCGCAAGATGCCTACACGGCTACAAAGGGAGGCATGCTCGCGCTGACCAAGTCGCTGGCTGTGCAGTATGGCCGCCACGGGGTGCGCTGTAACGCGATTTGCCCTGGCCCTATCGAGACTCCTTTGCTGCGCCACCTGTGGGCCAGCGAGGAGGAGCGCAACCTGCGCCTGAATCGTATTCCGCTGGGTCGCTTTGGCGAGGCCAGGGATATCATCTACATGGCTCTCCACCTCGCCTCCGATGAATCTTCCTGGACCACGGGCGCCTGGATCATTATCGACGGTGGCATCACCTCAAACTATTTCTAGATAGGACACCCGCAAGGGTGTGTCCCTACCCTTTAAAAGGGTAGGGACGGGGCTTCGCCACGTCGTGGCCACCCCTGTCCTGGGGTTACCAGCAACCGTTTCTCTGCTGGCGGAAGAAAGGATAAAAACAACCGATGGACAAAGCTACGTTGAAACAGCTTATCGACGAGGGCAAGATTGAGTACGTCAAGATTGGCGCCCCAGACATAGAAGGGGTTTGGCGCGGCAAACGCGTGGCGGCGCAGTTCTTCCTCGATTCATTAGAGGAGGGTTTTGCGCAGTGCGATGTGCTCTTCGGCTGGGATATTGCCGAAAATGTGCTACCCAACCTGGCCTTCAGCAACTGGGAGCGCGGTTTCGCCGATCTGGTGATGAAGCCTGATCTCTCTACCCTCGCGCTCGTGCCGTGGGAAGAGAGGGTCGCATCCTGCATCTGCGATATGTGGACGGAGCAAGGGGAGGAGGTGACGATCTCACCGCGCTACGTGTTGAACAGGGTCGTTGAGTGGGCCCGCTCCCTGGGGTACGAGCTGCTGGCCGCCGCCGAACTGGAGTTTCGTTTCTTCCGCGAGAATCAGGCCTCTTTGCGTGAAAAAGACTTCGGCCCTGACTTGACGCCGCTGAATCCGGGCATGAACTGTTACGCCATCAGCCAGGCCAGCGCCGACGATTATCTTCTCCGGCGCATCGCAACGATGATGCGCGATCACGGTGTAGAGATCGAAGGCTACAACCGCGAGCATGGGCCGGGCATGTATGAGATGAATATTCGCTACAGCAGTGCGACGACGGCGGCAGATCGTGTGCTGCTCTTCAAAACCGGCGTCAAAGAGATGTGCTACCAGCAGGGGCTGGCCGCGACCTTCATGGCGAAGTGGAACGATCAGCAGGATGGCAGCAGCGGCCACTCGCATATGAGCCTGTGGGAGCGCAACCTTGAGCGCAACGTATTCTGGGATGAGGCAGCCGAGGGGCATATATCGGCGACGATGCGGCACTTCCTGGCGGGCGTGCTGGAGAAGATGCCGGAGTTCATGGCATTCTACGCTCCGGTGATCAACTCCTACAAGCGCTATGTGGAAGGCACGTGGGCGCCGCTGAACACGACCTGGGGCATGGATAATCGTACCTGCGCGGTGCGCGTCATCAATACGAATAAACACGCCATCCGCATCGAGAATCGCGTCCCCGGCGCCGACGCCAACTTCTACCTCGTCTTCGCGGCCACCCTCGCCAGCGGCCTCTATGGCATCGAGCACAAATTGGAGCTGCCCGCTCGCCTCGACGGCAACGCCTACAACGCAGCCACCGTGGCGCGTGCGCTTGAGATGGGCCATATCCGCCCGCTGGCGCGCAATCTGACAGCGGCTACCGATCTCTTGGAGCGCAGCGAACTGGCCAGGGAGGCGCTCGGTGGCGATTTTATCGAGCACTATGTGGCGACGCGACGCTGGGAGGTCAGCGAGTACGAGAAGGCCGTGACCAACTGGGAGCGCCGCCGCTATTTCGAACTGATCTAATATGAGAGCAGGAGTGCAGAGGACGCAGTCCTTTGCCGGGGTTTGGGGTGTCCCTAACTTTTCTTATTCTCTAACTGATCAGGTGGTTATGCACTAAAGATCCAATATAATAAGGAGGGCAGGAACATGCCAGGACAGACAACGAAACCTGTGCGCGCTCTGGGCGTACTCACAGGAGGCGGGGACGTGCCAGGGCTAAATGCGGCGATCAAAGCGCTCGTGTACCGGGGAGAACCGGTAGGCATCCGCATCCTGGGCTTGCGCGAAGGATGGGAGGGCATTACCTTCCTTGATCGCGCCCGTGGCTATAACAACCTTATCTTCCGCCCGGATGAGCCTGCAAGCTGGCAGGGTGGCTATCTCATGCCTCTAACGAGGCTGAACACCCGATCTATTGACCGGCAGGGTGGGACGATCCTGCAATCAACGCGCACCAACCCTGCTCGCATACAAGTAAGCGATCTGCCCCCGCACCTGGTGGGATATGGGGCAGGGCACGTCCCGGACGACCGGGTTGACCTCACAAATGAGGTGCTGGCAAACCTGGAGTTTCTGGGATTGGATGGGTTAGTGGTCATCGGCGGGGACGATACGCTGAGCTATGGCGCCGTGCTGGCCGCAAAGGGGGTACCCATCTGGGGTATTCCCAAGACGATGGATAATGATGTTCCCGGTACCGATTACTGCATCGGTTTCCAGACAGCTATCAGCCGGGCAGCAGAATTTATTGGGCGCATTCGCTCCACCGCAGGCTCCCATAGCGAGACGGTGCTGTTTCGCATGTTTGGCCGCGATGCAGGCTTTACCGCATTCGAAACGGCCATTGTGACCTGGGCCGACCGGCTGCTGATCCCCGAAGTGCCTGCCAATATCGATACGCTGGCCGACCTGATCGTCCAGGATCGCCAAAATCCGCGCAACTATTCTATGGTCGTGCTCTCAGAGGGAGCAAATCTGGGCATACCGGTACCGGAAGTAGGTCCGGCAGACGCTTATGGTCACCGCCATAAAGCCAACGTTGCGGAGTTTCTGGCCGAGCAGTTAACCAGTCGCCTGCCAGGCATTCGCTTTTTGCCAATCGACCTGACGTATTTCCTGCGCAGCGGTGAGCCGGAAGTTTATGACAAGCACATGGCCATCTACTATGCAAATCTGGTTATGAGCCTGGTTGAGGCAGGCACGCACGGGGTGATGGCAGCGCACCGGGACGGCGCTTTTATCTACACTGATATCCCAGGAAAAAACTTCCCGGCCCGGCGCGTCGATCCCGCAGATTACCATACTACGCGCTACCGCCCGCGCTTCGAGCGCATAACAGGCCCGTACCGGCCACAACCAGCACCATCATAGAGCTGGGAAGCAGTCTTGCGCCTCAATGATATGAGACCAGCCGATTTTTGTAGTCAGGGCCTACTCCCTCGATTGTACGGCTCAGATCGGCTCAAGTATTCCCTGTTATAGATAGCTCCGGTCAAGTTGGCTCCAGTAAGAATAGCATTGCTGAGATCGGTTCCGTTCAAATTGGCTCCGCTCAGGTCGGCTCCGCTCAGATTGGCATAGCTCAACCTGGCGTTGCTCAGATCGGCTCCACTGAAGTTAACGCCGCCCAGGTCGCTGCCGCTCAAGTTAGTATTGCTCAGGTCGGCTCCGCTCAGATCAGCCCCATGTAGCTCAACGATCGCTTTGCCTTTGTAGATGAGTCCTGCATCATAAAGGAACAGTAATACGTTTCCTTTATGGCTTTTCCCTATCCATCGTAATACCATTAATGTTCTTGCTCTTGCCGCCTCCCGCACATCACTTCCTGGCTGTGACCCTCTCAAGTTTCTATCCAGTAACAATTGCAATATGTGATCCTGATATGATTCCAAGGCGGCTCCCGACTGGCGATCATCTTCCCCCTTGAGGTCGGCCTGTGCTTGCTGTTCAGTCATGCCACTATCCGCCTGATTCCGCTGTCCCCTGAAGATAATTGGCAGAGCCGAGACAAAAACTGGAGCGCTCAGTAGCTGCAACCAGTCCCAAAGTTTTCCATTTTGTGGGAATCCCGTCCAGTTCCAGTGCAGGAAAAATCCCCCTATAATCCCTATCACTATGCATACCCAGAACACCCCTATGAGTACAGTCCAAATTGTATGCAGCTTGATGCGCCGTTGCACATGAGTGACCGGCTGTTGTGGAGTTGCTATCGTCGCCATTCAGTACCTCCTGGTAAGGGCTACTAGCTTGTTCGGGTTTCTACGCGAACCGCCTGTACTGTTAAAATACAATCCAGATATCAACTTTTTCATCATATCACAACTAAAACTTGTGTAGAGCTTTGCCAAAAAACCATTGACCGCACTAGCGGTTCATGATAAGATAGCCGAGCATTTTGCCCACCGGCATTAGCTAGAAAGATGGCCTGCGCAAGACCAGGACGGGGTAGTTATGCGCTATCCTGCATAGCTGCATGTTCGCGAAAGTGCGCGACGAAACCAGGACCCCCTTCAATTTGGGGTTGCTGGGTTTTTGTGCTGGGAAAATAGAAGCAAGCATGAAAGTTCTTACCTCATTACATCATCGCAATTATCGCCTGTACTGGTTTGGCCAGTTGATCTCGCTGATCGGCACCTATATGCAAATCATCGGGCTGGCCTGGCTGGTGCTGGAACTGACCCATAGTGGCTGGCAGCTCGGCCTGGTGGGCGCGCTCCAATCTCTGCCGGTGCTGCTCTTCTCGCTCTTTGGAGGAGTCTTTGCCGACCGCTGGCCCAAGCGCAGCGTCTTGCTTCTAACCCAATCAGCGTCTATGATCCAGGCGCTGCTCCTCTGGGCGCTGATTGTCACGGGCGCCATCCAGCTCTGGCATATCTATGTCCTGGCAATGTTGCTGGGGCTTACGAACAGCCTGGGTAGGCCCGCGAGCCGGGCGTTTATCGTCGAGATGGTTGGACGCGAGGATCTGCCCAACGCCGTTGCCCTGAACTCCTTACTATCTGAGATAACTGGCATTGTGGGCCCTGGTCTGGGCGGTATCATCATTGCCGCCAGCGGGGTCAGCATGCTCTTCCTGCTCAACGCGCTCAGCTTTCTGCCGGTGATTGTAGCCCTGATGCTGATCAAGAGGCACGAACTGCACGCTCAGGTGCTTCGACCCGGAAACATGGGCGAGCGGCAGAACACCTGGCAGAGCCTGCGCGAGGGCCTGAGCTATGTCTGGAAAACGCCGGCAGTGTTATTGCTGATGCTGGTGGTAGGCCTGGTATTGCTCTTCGGCTCGAACTTCAACGTGATACTTCCCCTCTTTGCCACAGACCTGCTGCATGTGGGAGCAGCCGGCTTTGGTTTTCTTTCTGCCGCAAGCGGTGTTGGCGCACTGCTCTCGGCGTTGTGGTTGGCCTGGGGCAACCAGAGACCAGCGATCCGCCGTGTGCTCATCGGCGCGCTGGCCTTCGGTGTGCTGGAGGCGTTGTTTGCGCTCTCGCGCATCTATCTCCTGTCATTGCTGCTTATCGCGAGCGTTGGCTTTATGGAGATGGCCTTCGCTGCGCAGGCTTTGACGATGCTCCAAACAGTTGCCCCAGACCACCTGAGCGGGCGCGTCATGAGCGTGCAGGTGCTCTTCTTCGATGGGAGCCTGCCGCTGGGATACCTGCTGATGGGCTGGCTATCAGGCCTTTATGGGCCTTCCCTCGCCCTGCTCATTGGTGCCTTTCTCAGCCTGCTGGTCACCGGAGCCGGTTGGGTGTGGTGGAAGCTAGCGGAGAAGGCTATAGATGTGTAACCCTCCAACGTATCAATAGCTGATGCATACTATTGCTTTCTGCATCCTATTTCCATAAGGAGGTGTGTTCATGCCATTCATGAAACAACGCGCAAGGTATCTCACGCTAGCCGCAACCGTCGTACTTGTATTCTCCAGTCTCGCTATCTCCTTCTCTGTCTCTGGTTCACACATAGCATATGCATCGGGCGGGGGTGGATTTAACCAGCCCGGCAATATGCTCATCTCGGATCAATTCAACAATCGCGCGGTTGAAGTTGACCGCGAACACCACATCGTGTGGAGCTTTGGCTCCGGCAACCCAGCACTGTGCAATCCTGGTCCAGGCGCGATTATCGGCCTCAACGACGCCGAACGCTTGAGCGATGGTCTAACCCTGCTGGCCGGAACCGGTATCCCCGCAGGCGCGGATCCACTCATGCCCAACGGCTGTGTGGACAACCGGGTCATTGTCGTCAACCAGGAAGGTGACATTATCTGGCAATACGGGCAGGCTGGCAAGACTGGCTCAGGCTTCAATCTATTGAATGTGCCAGTCTTCGCGATCCAGTTGCCCAACCACAACATCCTGATTGTCGATCAGTCCAACGAACGGGTGATTGAGGTAGACAAGGACACAAAGAAGATTGTGTTCCACTATGGCTGTCCCACCTGCAACTTGCTCAATAATCCCAATAGCGCCGAATTGCTGCCCAATGGGCATTTCCTGATCGCCGATGAGAACAACAATCGCGTCATCGAGATCACAAGGGCCGGGCAAATCGTGTGGGAGTACCACAATCAACTCCAATTTGCGGCCTTTGCCAGTCGCCTGCCCAATGGCGATACCTTAATCACCGATTCGGGCCATAGCCGCATTATTGAAGTCACCATGGACAAGCGCGTGGTCTTCCAATACTTCACCAATACCGCCCACAATAGCAACCCGGCCCCCTTGCCGACCAATGCGGTCGAGCTGGCTAATGGGGATATTAGCATTGCCGATCAGTTCAATGATCGTGCAATCATCATTGACCGGGACAAAACCATCGACTTCCAGCAGGGCATGACCAATGTACCCGGCAATGGCTTCGATCAACTCGATGCCCCCTACACCGCCTTCGTCACCGGCGATTACACCGGGCAGACGCCACCGCCAGATGATTTTTGAGCCGCTGGCAGAGCAGGTGGCAGGAGTTCATTGCGCCTGATTGTGGGTGTGCAGCTTGCAGGCTTCTCTTTGCGAGGGGCCTGCTTTCATTTGCTTTCTCACTCACAACTCCATCACAGAAGGGCGTATGGAGCTCAAGGCTGAATCACAATTCGCTGCTCTGGGAACAAAAGGCAACCTGGCATGCAATACTCTCCTTCTATGATGCATAATTACTGAGAAATATGTTCATGAGAATGAAGGAGAGCCATTATGAGCGCCTCAACTGAAACGTGGCAGTTCGGGAATCAGAGCGTGCAGGTGTCGCACCTGGAGAAACCCTACTGGCCAGCGATAGGGTTCACCAAGGGTGATATGCTGCACTTTTACCGGCAGATCGCGCCCACGATGCTGCCCCATTTTAAAGACCGCCCGGTGACCTTGCGCCTGTTCCCCGAAGGGGCCGCTGGGAAGTCCTACTACATGCGTGACTATCCTGACTCAGCTCCCGGCTGGCTGCGCAAGGTGCAGTACCAACCCAGGACGGTTGCCCACCCGGTTCCTTTGCCCCTGATCGACACCGCAGCAGGCCTGATCTGGTTCGCCAACGAGGGAGCCATTGAATTTCACCTCTGGAGTGCGCGGGTACCAGACCTTACCCAGCCCGATCAGGCCATTTTTGACCTGGATCCCGGCGAGACAGCGTCTTTCGCTGGCGTTCGAGAAGCAGCGCTGCGGCTCCGCGACAGGCTGGAGCAAGCAGGGGCCACGGGATATGCCAAGACCAGTGGCGGGCACGGGCTGCATATCTACGTGCCATTAGCACCTGGATATACCTATGAACAGGTACGCAACCGGGTCAAAGCGCTGGGACAGGAGCTCGCTACCGCCTTTCCCGATCTGATTGCCCCGGCCCATGGCTCGACACACCGGGGAGGGCGCGTCACCATTGATCATGCCCAGAATAGTATAGGTCGTAACACCGCAGCTCCCTATACACTGCGCGCCAGCGCTGCCTACCCAACGGTCTCCACGCCAATTACCTGGGAAGAACTGGATGCTGGAAGCATTCATCCCGCTGATTTCACTCCGCAGGTGGTGCTTGAGCGCATCCAACGACTGGGCGATCTCTTCGCGCCGGTGCTCCATATGGAGCAGCATATATGATATTGTGAAGTACTTTTTGTGGGTGCGGGTTAAGAACATGTTAAACAAGAGGCTGCTGATCGTCATATTATGTAGGGCCTTAAGAAGCCAATTTACTAAACTGGGGGCAAAAAATGCACACGATCCACAACCCGCATCCGGCTCGTCTCCGCGATTCCTCCAGAGGGAAAAGTATTTCATGGTTGCCTCTGGCAACTATCATGGCAGTGCTGTGTATGGTAGTCTTGTTTACAACAGCGTTTTGGGAGAACCTGCTGCCTTTCTCTAAATCCCCTGCATCCCCTGCAAAAGCGGCAGCCTCAGCCTCCCTCACTCCACGTGTCAATGTACCGTATTTTGGTAAGAATGCTGTGCCCTTTGGCCAGACCGCTATCTTCTGGTTCGGGGATATCACGGCAACAGATACCTATACTGATGTGCGCGTGGGCTATAACAATAGCGAGCTGTTTATCGATTTGCAGATTGCTGACAGCTCCCTGTGGTATGACACCAACACTTCTGCACCGAACCTGTCAAAAGATGATAATGCATCGGTTTACCTGAATACTACAAGCACAGGGAGCGGGAATTCATACCAGTTTCAGACAGGCGTCAATGGGCCTGTCAGGCGGCCAAATTACCAGCAAGCCTATACCGGAAGCGGAACCTCGTGGACTCGCGCAAACATCCCGTTTACTGCGGTTTACTGG
This sequence comes from Chloroflexota bacterium, assembly GCA_902812455.1. The sequence continues at coordinate 60,172 of CADDZH010000005.1, forward strand.
TGGCAGGGTCATGGGTTCAACGGCGCGCTGGACTACGGGTGGTCGATGACTTATCATATCCCCTTCTCCTCGCTTGGGCTATCAGGTCCGCCATCTCAAGGGACATCCTGGAAGCTGGCAGTTCAAGTACAGAACCGCGATAGCGCGTCAACTCCCCTGCCGCTTCCTTCGAAGTGGTGGCCCGTATCAGCAAGTGCAGCGGATGCATCAAGCTGGGGGCAAATGGTATTCGGCATTCCAGTATACCAGCCGCCTCAGACATCGACTACAGCCAGCTACACTATTCGTAACAAGCTGAATGGTCAGGTGGTGACCGATGGCATGGTTGGCGGTTCGCTCTCATGTGGTCATGGACTCAATCGCTGGACGCAATGGGGGACACAAAGCTATCCAGGAGCGACACGTATCAATATCCAGAGTGAGATGTATCCATCGGATACGAATTGTTTCTCCAAGTTCTACATTACCTTCCCCTTGGGCTTGCTTCCGTCAGGGCAAGCCGTTGTAAAAGCAACGGTAACGCTCTATATGTACGGGAACGCCGGAGAGCAGGGGCAATCAAATCCGACCTACATCCAGGTCGCAACGATTAATCAAGACTGGAATCCGGCAACGCTTTGCTGGAACAATGCGCCAATGGTGCAGGAAAACACCGGCAGCATTCTCGTCAATACGAAGACGAAGTCTGTAGTACCCCCACCAGGAATAGCGGTAACATGGGATGTGAGTGGCGCTCTCGCTGAGGCATATGCAGCAGGCCAGCCACTACGGTTAGTCTTCTACACACCGGCGGATCAGCATAATAGCGGTAAGTACTTTTTCTCCTCTTCTATTGGGGATTGGAATGCGGCAGGCAGGCCTACCTTGAATGTGACGCTGGGATCCTGAACATTTACGAAAATTTCTTCGCATTCACCTTTCCGGCAAGAACCCTTTCAGGGCAACTGATTGTGAGCAAGCCCGATCAGTAGCCTGAGTTGAGCCTGTGCTCCAGGAACCACTCCAGGATGATACAATAATTGTAGGCAAGCCATTCGTATCTATGTATACGTACACGTTTCCATGTTCCCCTACGTATCCTCTATGAGGAACACATTGCGAATTCAGGGCAATTCCAATACAAAAAGAAGAGGAGATGATACTCATGCCAGATCAAGATAAAAAGCAAACTCAGCAGCCTGCCCTTGATCAGTATGGCAACCAGGGGAACGAGGGCCGGTACGGCCAGGGACAATATAATAGCCAGGGCAAGCCAGACCCGCGAGGTTCGCAGGCCCAGCGAATCCAGCCAGGTCAACAGAGGAACCAGGGAAAACAGGGCGATCAGGCTTCCCAGCAGGAGCAGGACGACCAGACATCTCCCGGCAACCAGGGGACGAGCGATGATATCTATACCTACATGGGCCTTCACCCTGAGGAAGATTTTGTAGATGAGCAGGAGAATACCGCGCCGGATGACTATGGTGACCAGGATCAGTTCGGCGACGTAGACAACCAGGACCCATATAGCAACCTGTATGACGAGGACCCGGGCAGCACTCCAGGCGGCGAAGACCTGTATGACCTCGAGGAAACCGAATATGGCTTAGCAGAACCGCTCGCTAAACCGGGCGATGCCAGCAACGAGGGCACAGACCGGGACGAATTCGGTACTAAGGGTAGCTCGGATCAATACGGATACGAGAAATAGCTTGGCGAACGAATCTATGTCACCCTGAGCGAAGCGAAGGGTCTGATGTGATGGGCATAGAGATGCTTCGCTGCGCTCAGCATGACATATGTGGACCTCGCTATAAATAGGATAGAAGGAGAAACATATATGCCAAAGAGACACCAGCAGAAGCCAGCCAGGGAACGGGTGGGCCGCAACAATCCAAAGAAGAGTACAGTCATTACGACTGGTACGTACAAGAAGCCAGAGACGACCCAGGAGCAGGCGCGCGAGCATCAAAATCCGTATAAACTCCCGCAGGAGGCCAAAGTCCCGCCTAGCTTCGACCCAACCGAGGGACAATCAAAAGAGGCTGAGTCGGAGATTGTGGCCTACGAGAGAGAGAAGCGTAGTGGCAGTGACTCGAACGCGAGCACCGGAAGGGTTCACGGCTACACGACGAAAATAAGGCAGTGAAGGAGCCACCTCCTCATCCCGAGGGCTACGATTATACACAAGACCTGGAGCCTGCTGACTTTGCGGGAGGAAATTACGGCTTGCGCGGCCCCTCGCTTGATTATACCTATACAGCCGATGACATTAAGAGCATGCACACCGTGCTTGCCGACCTGACCGATGACGAGCTGAAAAGCATTGTGATCGTGCCCCAGGGAATGCGCCTGAAGCAGGGAGCTACATATATAGACCTCAAGCACCTGGAGAATGGCGAGTTCGTGGCGGAGGCCAATATGGTGGCAGGGCCGGACAACGCATATGTTCCTAAGAAGGAAACTGATTACGTGCTCTGGAACCGGCTCAACCAGGTGAGTAACCCGGCGCGCCTGGACGAATCAGGGCCAGACAACGGATAGTGCATCCAAGAGGGACCAATCGTCTCATGGCAGGGTACCTTTTTAGGTACCCTGTTTGTCATTACAAGCTCATATCTGAGAACAAAGGAGCTTTTTATTGATAGTTCGTGCTCTGACTTTCACGCAACCATGGGGAAGCCTCGTCGCGCTGGGGCCAAGCGCATCGAGACGCGGGCCTGGAGAACATCTTATCGAGGCCTGCTGGCTATTCACACTGCCAGAGCATTTCCTGTTGAGGCGAGAGCACTATGCGAACGGGAGCCGTTTCGCTCTGCCTTGCTGCGAGATGAGGCTCTGGATGCCAGCAGGCCTCTGGCGGATCAGCTTCCACTTGGATATGTGCTGGCTGTTGTTTACCTGGAGGACTGCCAGCCTACCGAAAGCATTGAACTACCTGCAGAGCCGGAGCGCACTTTTGGCGATTATGGGCCTGGTCGCTACGCCTGGTATTTTTCTTCTGTCTACCAGCTTCCACAACCAATTCCCGCACGCGGCTCGCTTGGTCTATGGAACATTGATTTGCCTCTTACATCCTTCCAGGTGAAGCGTAGGGGCCGATTATGAGGATTAACAATTTCATGCCGGTATAGATGTAGGGGCCGATTTATTGCGCCCATCGCCGATTTATCGGCCAGAGGCAATCCCTCGTAATCCTCCAATGAATTTGTTAAATTTCATTATCGCGCCCGCCACCGATTATGATTTTTAGACAAGGTTCAAATGAACGTGGCAGTTCCTCAATCATCAGAAAAGTCTGGATATGTCATGTTGAGCGAGTGAGCCGAAGCCCTGAACGCAGCAAAGGGGAAGGGGAAACATCGGCTGTCCATTGAACGAGATCCTGAGCGAAGCGAAGGATGACATGCATTCACGTGCTCGCTGTTTCACAGGAAGTGCTTCACAGGCTTATCCCCAGATATCTACCTGTTATCAAGCAAGCTGGACAAGCACTGATCACTGTGATAGAGTTTTCTGCATGATAAAGCAACATCTATTTGAGAATCAGGATGTGCCTGAGCGATTCAAATGCCAGATCCTCTCTTTCGCAAGGATAGAATGGTCTGAGTTGTTTTCTGGAGAGTTCAGGTTAAGAGATTGGACGACAAAGCCAGAAATGCACCCAGTTACTTTTCTTCTTGAAGAAGAAGGCGTCCTTATCACTCATTTAGAAGTCGTTTGGAAAATTCTTCATCATGCAGGAGTAGCATATAAGGCATACGGATTAACTGGAGTTTTTACTTATCCAGCCTTTCGGAAACAGGGATATGGATTACAACTGGTTCAATCCGCAAAAGACTACATTAAGGATAGAGGAGACGCCGATATTGTGATCTTTCATTCGACTGTCAAGGGATTTTACGAACAAGCAGGATTTGAACGCATGGACCAGTTAGTAACGCTCTTTGGTGACCCACACCATCCCCAGAGAAGTGATGAAACAGCTTTTATGCTCTTTTTATCGGAAAAGGGGAGACAAGGTAGAAACAGTTTTGAAAAAGAGTCTCTGTATTTCGGAGAAAAGACCTGGTAAATAACTCAACAAATCAAGCGGTGAATAGATTGCCTCTTAAGGCTTGAACAAAGAACAGGAGCTGCCATATGCCAACCTTAGAACTTGAGACAATGCGCTACGAACTGGATGGCCCCTTAGCGCGGCTACGCCTCAATCGCCCTCAGGCGCTCAATGCCGCCAACTGGGCCTGGGTCAACGATCTCGTCAAGGCCACGGATCACCTGGCACAGAGCAGGGATACGCGAGTTGTCATTGTGAGCGGGGAAGGCCGGGCGTTTTGCAGCGGCCTGGATGTCAAGGAGCTGGCCCAGGGGCATTTAACCGTCGAGTGGTTCGCCAGGTGGGAGCAGGGTGTGACGGCGCTGGCCCAGCTTGATGCCATCACCATTGCTGCTATTCATGGCTATTGCCTGGGCGGCGGCCTGCAACTAGCCATCGGTTGCGATCTGCTGGTTGCTTCCAGCGATGCTATTTTGAGCATTCCGGCTGTGAAAGAAGGCGTGGTAGCCGATCTTGGCCCTATGCGCCTGGCCCGCATGATCGGCGCCTCGCGCGCCAAGTATCTTTGCCTGCTGGGGCGGCGTTTCACTGCACAGGAGGGCCTTGAGATGGGCATCATCCACGAGGTGGTGGCCCCAGAAGAGCTAGAGCAGCATGTGCTGAACATGGCCCAGGAATTGCTGGCTATTCCATTCACAGCCCTCAAGCACACCAAGCGGCAGATCAACAACTCCTTTGAGCATGATATCGCAGCCCTCACAGATGAGTTGATCGCTGCTCAGGTGGAATGCCTGGCATCGCCAGAACACGCCGAGACCATGGAACGGTATCGCAAGGAGCAGGCAGAACGCCAGCGCCAAAAAGCTGTAGGGGCAAGAGGTAGTGAGGATGCAGGGTAGGGGCCTTGCGCTTGCTCTCGTAACTTACCACGGTAATTCCTGCTCAAAAGTCAGGAGCGAGGAGCGCCCATCTACGCGAACGCGCAAAAGGTCAAAGGGCGCCAGGCTGTTCTGGTAAAATCCGGTCTGGCCGGGGTCTGTCGTGCCTCCGATGTAGCCATCTGCTGCCAGCAGCGTCACAATTTCCTGTTGAAGGGCCAGGCTCTCGGTCTTAAAAGGCTCGCCGGAAGGGTAGCAGAACTGCTGGATAGTTATGCCCAGGTGCTGTCCGAGCGTGGCTTTCGATTCCTGTAGCTCTTGTTGAGCAAGGGTTCTGGAAACGAGTAGCATCTGGCCCATATCGACATGGTGAATGGTGTGAGAGCCGATCTGCATACCCCAGAAGTGCATATTGCTGATTTCCTGCCAGCTCAAGTAGCCTGCCTGGCCAACCCTGCCCGTGATAATGAAGAACATACCAGTGTAACCATGCGCTCTCAATGCAGGAAAGGCGAACTGGTAGACATCGCTATAGCCGTCATCGAATGTCAGGATGATAGGATGGGACGGCAGCGGGCCATGAAAGTACAGAGCGTTAAAGAGCTGGTTGTAGGTGATTGTGTGGTATCCCTGCTGTTTGAGGTAGTCTAACTGCTGGTTGAAAAGCGTATCTTTCACCGTCAGGCTCATGCCCAGAATATCAGAGGGTATAACATCCGAGATGTGGTGATACATCAGAATAGGCACTTCTACATAAGTAGAAGCAGGATGAATGGGCGGCAGAATAGGTGCTTCGGGATCGGCAGGCCCACCATCAAGGACAAACCAGTGTGCCACAGGATCATTTCTGCCGGTCATTCTTTGCACAATAAAGGGGAGATTCTGGTAGAGCTGGCTCGGATGTACATCTTCAGGAGGAGCCTGCGGATCATCTAGAATGGTCTGGTCTGGCTGCAGGACTAGTGAGACAGGGATCTCGAGCACATTGTCATACTCGATCATTGTTTCGGGATCGATCCACTTCTGCAGCCAGCCAACGTTTCCCATGGTAAACCGTTGCAGGGTATAGTCCTGGAATCGAGCCTGCCAGAAGCTGGCAAAGCTTGCTTCGTCTGGCCACATCGCCTGGATGTCTGGCTGGAGCAGCGCCCACATGGTATTGTATTGCTGGTGTAGCAGGGCATTCATGTATTGATTGGCAGTAGTTTTTGTGGCCAATTGATACTCTTGCGGCACGCCTTGATCTCTATTACTAGTACTAGCGCCAGATCGAGAAATCTCGATGGAGGCACTGTTATTTGTAGCTTTTTCAGGCTGAGAGACAACGAAATGCGACGAGATATAGGCGAGTAAAGAAGGGCCATTCCATAGTCCGATAACCAGAGCGAGCAGTAGGGAGGCCATCGTTACGATAACCGATAGCCGTCGTGACCGTGAAGGATGAGTTTTAACTTTATACTGCTTTAATGTATCCATTTTTCACTGCTTGCTTCCTATTTGTAGCATACCAGACTCTTCAATATATCAATACGTTCAAATACATTAATATATAACACGATAATACTCACAATTTGGACGGCAAGAAAAAATGGGGTGCAAATCAGGCAAAGGATAGAGAATAGGGCGATGGTACAAAAGGAGGGCGATGGCAGAGGCAAGCTCTGCCACTACAAAAGATGGCTGCTCAAGTCGATCCGTGTATGGTAGTGGCATCCCTTGCGGGTGCCATGCCCCTTACCGCGTGCGGGCCAGTTGCTGGCGAGGCGGGATATGCAGCGGGCGGCCCTCGACGGCCAGCACAGCCTCGCGCAAGACTTCGCTCAAGGTAGGATGCGGGTGAATTGTATCAGCAATCTCTTCAACGGTGAGTTCGCCGCGCATAGCTACCGAATATTCGCTGATCAGATTTGTGGCATCAGGGCCAATGATATGGGCTCCCAGGATTTCATCATACTTGCCTATGATGACCTTGGCGAAGCCCTCGGTTTCATTGATGCCCACGGCCTTGCCATTCGCCGAAAAGGGGAAGCGATCGACGCGGGCCTCGGGATATTGCTCTTTTGCTTGCGCCTCGGTCAGTCCAATGTAAGCAATTTCAGGGAAGGTAAAGATTGGGTTGGGCACAACGTCGTAGTTCATCGTGGCCTCATGCCCGGTCGCGTTTTCAGCGGCAACCTCACCTTCGGTCGAAGCAACGTGGGCCAGTCCCGCACCATGTATCAGGTCGCCAATGGCGTAAATGCCCGGCAAATTCGTCTCCATGCGCTCATTAACGCGCACACGCCCACGCTCGTTGTCGAGCCCCTGCTCCATCAGTTGTTCGAGGCCGGTTGTATTCGGGCGGCGGCTGACAGCAACCAGGACGTACTCGCCTGTGAAGTCCTGGGATCCCTTCTCTGTTTGCGCTGTCACTTTTTTCACCTCGCCATCGTCTGCAATAGCCTCGACTTTAGCGTTTGTGACGATGTTGATGCCGCGCCTGGTGAGAATGCGGACAAGCAGCCGGCGCACCTCATCATCAATGGGAGCCAGGACGTTGGGCAGCATTTCGAGAACGGTCACTTTCGAGCCAAGCCCATGAAACATGCAGGCCAGCTCGATGCCGATCACGCCGCCGCCAACACAGATAAGGCTTTCAGGGACTTTGGGCAAATTCCAGCAGGTATCGCTGTTCATCACGTTGCGCCCATCGACGCCGGGGAACGGGGGCATGAGCGGCACCGAGCCGTTCGCCAGGATGATCTTATCCGCGCTAAACTGCTGCTGCGAGCCATCCTTCATGCTGACCGTGACGGTACGCGAGGCATCAACGGAGCCCGTACCATCGAAGACATCGATGTTGTTGCCTTTCATGAGCGTGCCGACCCCATTTACCATGCGTTTGACAACTTTGTCCTTGAAGGCAACTCCTTTGGACATGTCAAACCTGGGGGGCTGAGGCAGCGTGATGCCCAGCTCGTTCACCGTCTCCATGTTGTGGAGCACTTCGGCGATGTGCAGCATCGCCTTTGAGGGAATGCAGCCAACATTCAAGCAGGTGCCCCCAAGATACTGTTTCTCGACGATAGCGGTCTTTGCTCCAAGCTGGGAGGCGCGAATGGCAGCAACGTAGCCGCCAGGCCCTGCGCCAATTACTGCTACATCATAATGTGTACTTGCCATAGTTACTCTCTCCTGCGATCTGAATATCTATACCTTATAAAGCAGTACGCCCCTGCATCAGCTCCACACCCTCTGCAAACTGCTCCAGGGTAGTAGTCAGTATAGCACGTTTCACAGAAGAGAACCAATGGCCTGATCGGACTATCTCGTCACATTGTTGAGACAAAAAAGTAACGTCGAACGTATGTATAAGTAAATGATGATTTAACAACCAAGCTCGGTAATGGTTTGTCATCCTGAGCGCGTGAGCCGAAGCCCTGAACGCGCGTGAAGGGGAAGGGGAAGGCTCTCTCTTGATCGGCAGCGGATGCTTCGCTGCGCTCAGCATGACATGGCCGGACCTCTCATGCATGAAGAACTATCATATTTGGGTGAACCTTGCCTTATATCTCGTATATCTCTATCAATGGATCGCCAGGCATATGATGGGTGAAGGGGCGCCTGGTGTATGGGTGGAAGTGATTGGACTCAATAGAATTGTTATGGCCAGGAGAAAACTGTATGACGACAACCGGTGAATTGCGTGCTATCGTTCAGGAATTGGAGCTAGTTGATATTGGAGAGGCAGCAAGCTATCTAGGGGAGGAAGTAGCCGTGGCAGAGGAATTAGTGGCTCCTGCTGCTCTGGAGCCAGTGTATACGCTTGTGGCAGAGGCCGATCATCTTGCCACCTGCGGCTGCGCTTCGTGCCAGCTTATCCATGCCTAATACTTTGCTTCGAGGAGTGTCTTTATTCTTTTTTCCACGTTGGGCATACCGCATGTTTTGATCTGCTTGACGACCGCATCGACATCGTAAGCTACACGGCGAATTTCGGCTTGCCATGTCGTATCTTGCCACGTGAGTATGCCGTAGGCTGCGCGCAGGTCTTCATCTCGCGGCAAGCCACAGCTCCCTACATCTGCGAGGAGCAAATGACGCCAGCGGCGCGTATAGGCGATATGCAGGTGGCCAAAGGCCAGCGCCCCAATATCCGGCCTAAGGCCACCCAGGAAGTGTTCCAGGTCGCTATCAGGCGCATTGGGGAAGATAGCGTCGTCCAGGTTCAATGGGTTAGCATGAACAATCAGCAGATCGCTCCCTCCAGGATTGGCAATCCGGTGTGAAAACGGCAACGATGCCAGGTAATTGATACCGGCAGATCCGATCTCCTCACGTGTCCAGGAAACAGTCGTGCGTTTCTTCGCCCCTTTTTCGGGCGCTCCATTGACGACTTCCGCATCAACATTGCCCTGAATAACGGGGCAGTTGAGACTCTGCACAATTTCCAGCACTTGCCGTGGGCGAGGACCGTTTAAGCAGATGTCGCCTCCAATCACCAGGTGATCTACCGGTGGCTGCTGTGCCAGGTCCTGGAGCACAGCTTCCAGCGCAATCTCATTGCCATGAATATCTGAAATAACTGCTACTCGCATATGCTTATGATATCCTTGTGAAGAGAAGTTGAGAGCTTCAATCCGTAAGTAATATACCGCAAAGAGCAGGGAGAAACCAAATTGCAGCACCGTATTGGGGTAATCTCAGATACCCATATCCCACATTTCAAGAAATTGCCTGATGCGATCTGGGAATATTTTGCCGGCGTCGAGCTGATCATCCATGCAGGCGATCTCTCGGTACTTCGCGTGCTCGACGAACTGGAAACCATAGCTCCAGTCGTAGCCGTTCAGGGCAATATTGAGTATGAAGAGGTAGTGGCAAAATTGCCAATCAAGCGCGAGATCATGGTTGGCTATTGTCGCATTGGCATCGTACACATCCTGGGCGATTCCCATAATCGCGTGAAAGTGGCCCGGCAGGAGTTTCCGAAGGCGCGGGTGGTGGTGTTCGGCCACAGCCACATCCCCTACAACCAGGAACATGATGGGCAATTGCTCTTTAACCCCGGCAGCGCGACGGATCGGAGACGGCAGCCTCGGTGCAGCATCGGAATGTTGTATGTGGATGATGAGGAGAAGAGTGTAAGGGGAGAGATTATCTGGCTGTAAGCTTGACCAGTGAGCGGTCAATGCTCTCCAGCGTTGGGCGGCCAGAGAGCGCCATAGCCAGTTCGAGTTCCGCCCGCAGGATTTCCAGCACACCATGCACTCCCTCCGCGCCGTTCACGCACAGCCCCCAGAGCGCCGGGCGGCCAATGAGCACTGCACGCGCACCCAGAGCAAGGGCTTTGAGTACGTCGGTGCCACGACGTATGCCGCCATCCATGTAGACCTCGCAGCGCCCGGCGACGGCCTCGACAATTTCTGGAAGAGCTTGAATGCTCGTTACCGCGCCATCAAGCTGGCGTCCCCCATGATTGGAGACAATGATCCCGGCTACTCCACACTCTAATGCCAGCAGGGCATCTTCAGCAGTGAGAACGCCTTTGAGCAAGATAGGCAGCGAGGTGATAGAGTGTAGCCAGTTTACGGTATCCCACGTGGGCTGGACAGGCAGAGGCAGGTAGGCTTCTGATTCTGCCTCATATTCAGCCTCAGCCCCGGCTCCTGCAACTTCACGAGTAAAGTTGCCCTCATGCAAATGTGGAGGGAGGTGAAAGTCGTTACGCAAATCGCGCTCTCTGTTCCCTAGCCGAGGCGTATCGGCGGTCAGGACGATGGCGCGGTACCCGGCGGCTGCGGCGCGCCTTACTATGGATTCTGTAACCTGGAGATTGCGATAGAGATAAAGCTGGAGCCAGAGCGGGCCGCCGGCAGCGGCTGCGATCTCCTCCAGGCTGCGACTGGAGAATGTGCTGGCTACCATCAGGGTTTGTGACATACCTGCTCCACGTGCAGTGGCGCACTCTGCTTCGGGGTGAGCGAGACCGTGATGGGCTGTCGGGGCGATGAGAATGGGCATACTGACAGGCGTTCCGAGCACAGTTGTATTGAGGTTGCAGGTGCCTACATCGACCAGCACGCGGGGACGCAAGCGAATGCGTTCAAAGTCGCTGCGGCAGGCCCGGAGGGTAACTTCGTCGTCGCTGCCGCCCTGGTAGAAGTCCCAGGCCTCCGGCTCCATCCTTGTTTGAGCTAATCGTTCGTAATCATGAAGGTTGATCAGTTGCAATGCCCCTGCTCCTTTAAGAACTGCTACTATAACCTAGGCAAGATTCAATATGGGCGAATCGTACTTGATAGTTTGAACAGTCGCACAATGCCACCTTGAGCGCGTGAGCCGAAGCAATGTCATCCTGAGCGAAGCGAAGGACCTAGCGCAGCGAAGGGGAAGAATCTCCGTCCATGGGCAGCGGATGCTTCCCCTTCACGCGCGTTCAGGGCTTCGGCTCATGCGCTCAGCATGACATAACCCGACCTTTCTGTTCATGAGGGGTTGTCCCGTTCATTTAATAAACCTCGCCCTATTCTCCATCTTGTTGGTGATCATTTGCCAGTTTGCGATTCGCGTTAGAGTAGCGTGGCTCAATTGCTTGATAAGCCCATAGCGAAAGGCGCTTTTCACATTCATCTTCCGGTAGGCGGCTTCCCTGGTTAAGCATACCCTGCAATGCCTCAATGGCTTGAAGAGGCGAGATAATTTTAATTTGCACCATCTCATCTAAAACCCAAAGGGTTCCATGAACTGCTATCCCTTCCTGCTCTGCTGCCTTACGCAAGTTCCCATCATTAGTGAGCAGCGTGGCTTTGAGTAAACGTGCCAGGATAAGGGCGAACAAATCATTGACTGATGGTTTTGGATATCGGCTTCTTAATTGTATCACCTCCAGGACCTCTTCCCCTGCAAGCTCCATCTGCTGGAGACCTAGCTCTATGAGTAACTTGCCAGCCGGTTCATGTAACTCGGCAATGATGACATCTGGAGCAATAAATGTGTATGGCAACTGGAAGAATTGCCCGATAATCTTGCCAATATACAGATCAATGAGAAGACTTGTATCAACTACATATTTCGATGGGTAGCCCTCCATGCCGCTCTACCTCTCCCCCTAAGAATTGAGATAAAGGCACGCCTAACAATTCGGAGGCACGTGCCTGTGAAATGATCCCTTCACAGTATGCATGCATTACGAGCCGTTCAAAACGCTGTGGTTTCTCTGGGGGTAATGCATCACCAGGCTCCTTGTGATGCCAATTTCGTTGGCGAAACAATCTCAAGAGCTGCATTGCATCTTTTTCAGCAAGAACGCCCACATCCTTCGCACGGTATATCCATGCTTGCATACTTAAACCATATTTATGCTTAAGCAGGTGCAATTCATAGAGACTGATTGCATGCCGCTTTGGCCCTAGTTCAAGTTCAACTGATGGCCGAGGTGCGAGCAGAGCGCCGGCGAAGCGATTAGCAGCTTCTTCAGGATCAAGATGCTCTGCCGGCTCTAGAATCATATATCCAAGTTCGCGAGCTAAAGAAAAACGCTGGCGATCACCGGGCAGATCAGTACGCAGGACAACTACAGGTATGTGATCATTTGCCCAGAGCGTTAATGCATCGAAAGCTGCATCTCCTTTGGCTAATCCGATCTTTATACCACGATCTTCACATATTTCCATCAACGCTTCGATCGGAGCAAGTCCTACGCGCCATTGCTCACGCAAATCTAAAGCAATCTCCTCGATGTGATCCAACGTTTCAACTGGCTGCTTAGAAGGCAATTTAAAAGGTGATTCCATATCAAGCAGGTTCTCAATATCCAGGTATCGTTCAAGCCATTCTTGAACTTGCTCAAGGATACTTGCTTCTTGCTCTGCTGGAAGTGCCTCCCGTCGCCGGTACGCTGGAAAGGACAGGCTCACAGTCGTTGGTCGAAAGAAGTACTCGATCCTGACACCCAATGCCTTAGCCAGCCGTATCAATACTGCTGAACCAGGAATATCCAGCCCACGCTCATACTTCGAGATGGCCATCGGGCTGATTTCTGCAGCCTCAGCCAGTTCCCGCAGGCTGAGGCCTGCCATACTACGTGCTCTCTTGATGCGTTCCCCAATACTCATCTTGTATCTCCTTTCGGTTTACATTTTACCATAAAAATGGCGATTTGTAAACCGAAAGGATGAGGACTTTCTTGCATTTCAGCGCAAGATGCGACTTTTTATTAGCTCACGGCTTTTTCTTTATAAGGTGGCCTCAAGAACTCCTGCCCGTTGAGGTAGGGGCGCAGGGCTTCTGGGATGCGCACGCTACCATCTTCCTGCTGGTGAACTTCCAGGAGCGGCAGCAGGATACGCGGCGAAGCCAGGGCCGTATTGTTCAGAGTGTAGACGAACCTGACCTTGCCATCTTCGTCGCGGTAGCGAATATTGACGCGGCGCGCCTGCCAGTCGTGGAGAGCAGAGCACGAGTGAGTCTCGCGATATCTCTGCTCGCTGGGCAGCCAGCATTCGAGGTCGTACATAGCGTACTTGCCATCGCCCATGTCTCCGGTGCAGACATTGACGACCCGGTAGGGCAGCTCTAAGGCCTGCACCAGCTCTTCTGAATTTGCCAGCAGAGCCTGGTGCCAGCGCACCGATTCCTCGTCGTTCGCTCTACAGATAACGTACTGCTCTACCTTGTTGAACTGGTGGACGCGGAAGAGACCACGCGTATCTTTGCCGTAGGTGCCAGCCTCGCGACGGAAACACGGGCAGAAGGCGACAAAGAGCAACGGTAATTCGCTGACCGGGAGGATTTCATCCTTGTACATGCCGGTAATCGAGACCTCAGCGGTACCAACAAGGAACGTGTCATCGTTCTCGATGGCGTAAACCTGGTCGCGCCCTTTGGGGAATTGCCCGCTGCCGATAAAGCAGAACTCGCGAGCCATGGCCGGAACGATGAGCGGTGTAAAGCCTTTTTGCTCCATACGATCCATAGCAAATTTCATGAGCGCGAGTTCGAGGCGAGCTCCATCGTTCTTGAGGATGTAGCTGCGCGCGCCCGCAATTTTGGCGCCTCGCTCAACGTCCACCATATCGAGTCCTTGCATGAGTGCGTAATGGTCGCGAGGAGGGAAAGTGAACTCTGGCTTAGAGCCCCAATACTTAACCGGCACGTTATCGCTCTCGTCTTTGCCGATTGGCGCGTTCGGATCGGGAATATTGGGCACAAGGTAGAGCATCTGCAGGCGCTCTTCCTCTAACGCTTTCAATTGTGGTTCCAGGCTTCTGATGCGCTCTGCAAGCTGCTTGCCCTCGGCGATAAGGGCGTCGCGCAGGGCCATGTTTTTCTCTTTAGCGGCCTGCTGGATGCTTCTCGAGAGCTGGTTCTGGCGAGCGCGCGTCTCATCTACCTCTCGCTGCAGGGCCGTGACTTTGCGGTCAAGCTCCAGCAGGTAGTCGATGTTAATATCGTTGTTCTTAACTCTCGCAGCCTCTTTAACGATGTCTGGATGGCTGCGGATAAATGCGAGATCGAGCATGATTTCACCCCTTTACGTTTGTGATTATCAATAAAAAAGCGCTGCCGCCTGCAAAGGACGACAGCGCTGGATGCGAGCTGGTCGTGGTGCCACCTTGATTTACCGCCGTATTTGGACTCGCCAGTCATAGAATACGTGCGGCCTCAATAATGCCTGGTAACGGGGGCGACCGTTGGCGCTTCTCGCGCTGGCTCCTGGGTGGATTTCGCTTTTGCCTGCTGCTGCGTTGCAGCAACCCGCAGCTCTCTGTTGCAGGGCAACAGCTACTTATCCCATTCTTCGCCTTTGTTCGGTATTACCTATTGTCACAAGGATATCATAGTTTTAGGATTTGTCAACAAGGATCGCAGGGTTTCGGTTCACTTGCTCAGGATAATATGGTTGAGGCAGCGGATCCTTCGCTGCGCTCAGGATGACATTATGCATCGAGTAGCTTGCTGAGCTTGCGGCGGGCAAGCCCTTCTTTTGGGGTATTTCCCGCCGCTGAGGGTGTTTGTTCGGCCTGCTTGCTCTCCATAAACAGCTCATCCAGAGCGCGCCCATCAAAAGTAATGGGGAAGGGCAATCCCATGCTGCGCAACACCATTGGCACCAGGTCGTAAATTTCTGCATTGGGAGCTTTGAAGCCGCGTTTGATGCCACCGCCATAGGCATAGAGCACGCCATCTTTCTGGTGGGTGCCGCGTATCCTGTGCATATCATCCCAGAAGCGCTTATTGCCCAGACCCATGCTGAAGGTAATGCCATCATTGGCTAACACTAACAGGTGCCGCTCAGCAGGAGCATATGGGCCTGTCCCAAAGACCTCGGTAGTGTAACAGGCATCGACCAGCGCTTTGCCCGTCACGGGGTGAACCTGGCGTTTAAGGCCTTCACACAGTTCAGCCAGGCGCTCATCGCTAAGCTGATCACTCAGGAAGATATCAGCATAGCCACCACCAAAGCCGGAGTAGGAGGGTACATAGGCAAGGGTGCGCTCCCAATCGATATCGTTATCGTTGAGGACGGGCTTATCCTGCTGGGAGAGGTTGCTCTTAGCAACACCAGATTTCACAAGAGTTTTTTTCATCTTGAGGGCGAGTGGGAGCAAGCCCACCCGGCTGAGCAGGCGCTTCAGATTGGCATGACGGCGCGCCCGCATCTGCCGCTCCTGGAAGCTGGAAGTAACGGCGAGCAATCCCTGGCTGTACAAAAACTCATTGATATTGAAGACCCAGGTAGCGCCTTGAAATCCGTGGTCGGAAACAACAAAGAGACAATCTTCGGGGGCGAGCTGCTCGAGGATCAGCCCGAGGGCAGAATCTAGCAGGCGAAAATACTCGGTCGCAGCGGTATCGAGGGCCATAATCTGATCCCATAACGGGTGTTGCAGGCGATCGGGGCCAACAAAGCCAACATAACAGAAATCCCAGGAGTGCTTCTCTAACAGGTACATGATCAGTTTGACGCGCTGCTCGGTCATGCGCAAGGTCGCATCAATCAGGCGCTGGCTTGCGCGTTCATCGAGCTTGCCTTGAAAAATCTCGTTAAAATCCAGATCGATCTTATAATCGGGCGCGACACGATAAAGCTCTTCTTTGAAGGCACTCGGATAGGTAAAATCCGTATCGCTACTGGGAGTCATATAGCCGCTGACCATGATGCCATTGACGGCCTCGGGTGGATAGGTCATAGGCACATTAATCACCAGGACCTGCTTGCCATACTCGCTCAGGATATTCCAGATGGCCTTGCCGCCCTTACGTCTCGTCTGCACACGGGGCTTGCGCGGGCCGGCATGATCCTCATCATATGTCCAGAAATCATAGACGCCATGGCGCGCGGGTTTTAACCCCGTCGATAGAGAAGTCCAGGCCGATGGCGTGAGAGGAGGATATTTTGATTCGAGGATCGCCTCGCAGCCTTCCTGCTGCAAGCGCTGAAAATTGGGAAGTTCCCCTCGTTCCATCATTGGATGGAGAACGCGAAATGTCAAACCATCAACACCAAAGATAACCGTATGCATGATATAACCTCTTTTTACCTCTTTTTGCCGCGCCTGAGTTTCCTGCGCAGCATATCCAGAACGATTTTATCTTCAGGGCCAACCTTAAACAGGATAAGCAGCCCGGTGTAGATTGCAAGGAAAACGGGCACCAGGGAAAGATCTAAAGAAACATGGTAGTGGGAAACTTGAATGGCAATGTGTGAAGAATCGAGCAGGTAGAGCAGTGCGCCTGTAATCAAGGCGCTGATACAACCTGCGCTGAGCGGTTTCAGCACATCCCAACTGTATGGCTGCATCTTCACCAGGATACGTACTTGCAACAACCTCATCAGATTCACCACAGACACGGCAGTGCCGGTGGCGATGGCCACGCCCATGGCGCCATAGCGAGGCGTCAGGGCCACGCCCACAGCAATATCAACAAGCACCGCAGTAAGTGAGTTAAGAAACGAGATCCTGGTATGCCCGGTCATAAGCAGGATATAGCCAACCGAACCGGTGCCAACATTGATCAGCGTGCCTATGGAGAAGGCGATGAGCAGGGGCCAGGCCGCAACAAACTGCGGGCCAGAAATGCTGAGCAAAGAGACTGAGAAGAGCGTGGCAATCCAGAAAATCGGCAGGCTGAAGGTGATAGACCACTTGGTCACGATATGAAACAAAGCGGCCAGTTTTTGATGTTCCCCCTGGCTATGCAGCTCCGCAATCATGGGGGCAAACATGGCATTGAACGAATACTGGGGTATCAGGATATTGCTGCTTATTTTGATAGCGGCGGCATACTGGCCGATGGCAACATTGGAAATAGCAAAGAACGCCAGCAGTAATGTATCGATTGATTGCAAGACGGTATCGATGACGGAGGTCAGGAAGTTTGGCGCGGCGAAGCCAAACCAATCACGTAGTTCATAGGAAACAGGTCCCGGCTTCAGCAGGCCGGCAATCCTATGGAAGAACATGTACAGGCTGATTAACGCGCCTATCAGCCCATAGATAACCGTGGCTATCACGATGGCTTGTAAACTATGGAAGAAAATAAGGGCTGCCAGCAGCAGGAAGATCAATGAGACAGGCAAAAAAACGCGCTGTGTCAACACACGACCCTTGAACTCCTTTAACCCCTGCAAACCACTGATCCAGATGGTTTGCATGCATAAGAATGGCACCATAGGCGAGATCAAGATCAAAATGGGGGTCAGTTCGGGTGAGCGCTTGACAGCAGCCAGGTAGGGAGCGGTAAACACCATAAACAAGGCTCCGAGTACCCCGGAGATGCCGGCAAGAGCGGTGCAAAAAATGATCAATCCACGTAATGAAGCTGCTTTTCGTTTGGCCTTATAGATCGCCACATAACGAACCATGGCATCATCGAGGCCGAGATTGAAGATAGCGGTAATTAATGACACGACCGACATGCCAAGGGTATAGAGGCCAAAGGCGGCTGCTCCGAAGCCACGTTGAATGACGATGTTGCTGCCATATTTGATGAGGCTGCCGGCAATATTGCCGATACTGACGTAGGCTGCACCGCCTGCTGCCTGGGAAATCTCCGATCGCATGGCAGGCTGCCGCTCGGCCTGCTGTGGCGAGGCCTGCTGCTCTGAGATGCTCCTGACCACCAGCATGGGGATTGTAGCCAGCTCGTCAAACTCAGGGAACTCATCCGCAGCAGGTGGTTTAATGTCATAGGCAAAGGTACCATTCTTGCTTGCCTGGCTGTGATTTCCGGGGTGCATGTCCGCCTGCCGCCCCGGGCGACCGGGGATAGTTAGCGGCCTTCTCACGGCTGCTACTTTTAGCGTCTCTTCATCATCCCCCGCTATCGAGCTTTCCCCTGGCCTCCCCCGATTTCTGGAAGCAGCTACTTCCAGCGTCTCCTGCTCTGTGAGGTTCTTTTTCAGGGCTTCTGGCGTTGCCACCTGCACAAGGGTCTCGGCCTCATCTTTCGCCTGCCTGCGCTTCTGAGCAGCAGATAATGACCCTTGCATAGCTTTCTGCTCTGCAAGGGTTTCTTGAAGAGAGATGAGCTCTATCTGCTGGTAGCGCTGATCTGTAGTAGACCAGGAGAGCTGCTCAAAGGGTTCTTCCATACAACATTGCCGCCTTCACAGGTTCCAGGGCAACCACAAGGGTTGCCCCTACCCTATACGTATCGGTTTGCACCGCCATCCAGGGTAGATGATAGGACACCCGCAAGGGATGTCCCTACCCTATTTGTCCCTGTGCTGGTTCCTAGACGTACCCTAAATCGCGTAAGCGGTTAATAACCAGCTCTTCGTCTTCCTCAGAAAGCTCCTGGCCCTCTCCCTGCGTCCTGATAGGATGAGTTTGCAGGTACGAAGGCAAGAAAAGCTCACTGATAGGGGGGCTGTCCATGGCGGCGTATGCTATGCCCAGCGCATGTAACAAGGTAGGAACAACCGCAGTGAGCGGGGCGTGTGTTTGTGGTGCCACACCGGGTGTTAGCGCGGGCGCAGAGGCGAGTAGAAACCCACTCACAATGGAAGGATGCACACCCGCCATGCTCGTCGTGCCTGCCGCAGGAACTTTACATATCGCTTCGTCAAAGCCTAAAAGCGCGCTCTGAGGCGAAGGAGCATAGCCTGGCTTAAAAACGATCACAAGATCGGGAGCGCAGAAGAGATACGCGCTGGAATACAGCTCTTCTTTGCGGTACACCCGCTCTATTACCTCTGCTCCTGTCCTGCTATCGCGCAATTTGGCCGGCAGCGCTTTGATAAGCGTGGCGCAAACTTCCTCGTATTCATCTTGAGGATGCACCACCCCTTGCGGATCGCGCCCAAGCAAGTTGATCCAGAGCTGGCCATGGCCGGCGAAATAGGCGAGCGAACCTGGCCAGTTGATGTGGCCGTTCTGCTCATCACGCTCTATCAGCTCCATCTCGGCGAGAAAGTTATTGACATTGACAAAGCAGTCTACAGGAGCCGGCTGGATATCTGAAAGGAGCGCGAACAGCCCTGTCTCGCCTACCCAGGAACGGGCTATGCGTATGGCTTCTGCAATAGCCACAGCATGAGCAGCCAAGTCTGCTCCCAGGACACATTTCACGATCTTACAGCTTGCTCCAGGCGCTTCAGCTTGCAATCCCGTTAAACCTTGCACGCAGGTGTGCAGCTCACCGGGTAATGTCTCCTGATATGCTACCGTCCAGCCTGCCGCACGCAGCAGGTCGGGCAGCAACTTAGGGGGTGCACCCCTTCCTGCAAGCTCCTCTACAACGGTATAACCATTCATGCCTTGCTGGGGACGCGAGAGGCGGCAAAGGGGCATGAGTGTATCGAAAAAGCCAAAATGGGCGGGCAATTGGCCGCTGAAGGCCTGATAATGCTGCGCCTGTGGCCCTGTAATCGGCGCTGGATCGAGTTCAACCAGAGCGCCCTGCTCCAGGAGGCTTTGCGCTTCAGCCAGTGTGCGTATATCCGCCAGGCGTGTTCCGCTTAACCAGAGTATAAATGCTTTCTGCGTTGTTTTGTTAGTATCATCCATTACAATCCACTCCCTCATTCCCTTATGTGATCAGAAAAAATCAACAGGCATGTTCAGGTTGCGATCTTCAGTCCTCGACGAGCCATCCTCCATAGCTGATCCTTATAAATGATGCAGCCCCAGATAATCCAGGAGGTGAGCACGTGCGGGATCCACTGAAAGCTATCAATTTGACGGGCCGGCAAAAAGAAGCCGCCTGAGAAGAAATCGGCAACTGCCGAGCCACATACCAGGCCCAGGCCGATCAGGCCCAGCATACGGTCATTGCGCTTCTCGGAATCGTAGGCCAGATTCAAGCCGAGGATCTCTGCAATACGACCACTGCGTTTCATCAGCACAGGAGAGCGACGGAAGAGCTTTAGCGCAATATAGGCTATCACAGCGATAGCAGCCAGCCAGAAGAACAGGCCAACGATCCCCATTTCTGCCAGAACCTGGAGATAGCCATTATGAGCCACACACAGGCCAGTCACAGAGCAGTTACGCACGACGCGCGGCAACTGAGTAAAGTGCTGATCGTAGGCCCAGAAATCACCCGGCCCCACTCCCAGGATGGGGTGCGTGCGCCAGACACGCAGCGCATCTTGCCAGATGATGAGGCGATAGTAATCGGCCGTCTTGACGGTTGCAATCTTGGCAAGTTCCGCCTTTATTAAAGGAATGGCGGGGAGGGCAGCGACGCAGCACCACAAGACCAGCCGGCGTGAATAAACAAAGGTCATCACAGCTAAAGCAACGGCAATTTCCAGCCACCAGCTATTCTCCAGGGTGAAGTAGACACCTAAGAGGCATAATCCCGTAAGCGCTCCATACAGGATACGCCTGCGCCAGCTCGTTGCATAGAGGAAGCGCGCATAAGCAATCATACAACCGAGGTTAATTAATTGCGCCAGGTCTTTTAATTTCATCCAGAAAATCGACGGTTCGCTGTAACGGAAGGTGTAAATGGTAGCGCCGATGCGCTTGAACTCAATGACGACAATAGCGGCGGCAACAAAGGCCAGGATCAGGTAAGCCCGCTGGATGTACTCGACATAGCGATCTTTTTTACTGAGCGCCATAGTGGTGAACATAATGGCAATCAGGGGAATGAAGCACAAAGCGGTGCCAAGGAGCTCATCATAAATGATGGGATTGCTATTGATCTTGCGCGGCACGCCTGCTGTCCAGGTGATCTGAACCATGATGGTAGAGACAATGGCGATGGTGATCAGGCCGATTTGAGGCCAGATGGCCCAGAATGAGGGGTACACAAACTCCTTGACATGAAACGCGGCCTGCACCAGCAGCACAAAAAAGAGAAAGAATAACAAAGGGACTACAGGATAAACTGCCAGGGATTTAATCGAGGCCATCTCAGGCAGGAAGACTGTTGCGAAAATGGCAGTCAAGAGCAGGCCGAACTCCAGGCGTCTTGCAGCCATGAAGAAGAGTATTAAGCCTATGAAGCCTGCAACGGATGCCTTTACAATAATGAGGGTAGATTGCCCCAGATAAGCTGGATTGAGGTTTGCAACGACAAAGCCACCAATTGTAGCTGCAAGAGCTACCAGGATGATAAGAAGAATGCGATACCACCATAAATTGACCATGCGCGCCAGGAAGATGCGCCGGTGGTATGCGCGCTGTTGTTGCAGTTGAACTGAAATATCGGGTGCGCCTCCTCGTAAAGGAGGAAACGCACCATTCTGATAATTACCTGTAATCTGCATAGCAAACTCACTCACTCACTCATTAGCTTTAGGCCGCGACGGCGGCGGAGAACTCATGTCGGCGCTATGAGGCGCAGGACGCGGAGACGGAGGTGGAGGTGAAGGTGGCGCCTCATTTGCAGCCCCAGGCAGCCATATCCAGGGCGTAGGCGAAGGTACAGTCGCGTTATTGGGCGGCATATTGGAGGGGAATGCCGATGGGGGCGACACCACGCCTAGGGGAGCGGCGCTCCATAATGTGGGAAACTGCGACATGCCTGCCGCAGGAGGCGCTGGCGGGCCACCATTTGAGCCGGGCGACGACACGCTTGATTGCACCGGCAATAATGGCATGCCTGGTTGAGCAGGTGATGAGATATTGACGACTGAAGAATGAAGCGATACCCACCTGTCATCCATGCCGCTACCGGGATAGGCAATGGCATAGTAGCTGTTGCGCTTGCTGCGCGCAAGACGGTTCATGATGAGACCGGCAGGAGTGCGTGTCAACGAGTTGAGCAGATCTCTCGTTCGCAGCAAGAGAGGCAATCTCTCGTGTCGCGCATCGATGACCAGCGCCACACCATCGGCCATGGTTGCCAGCAGGCTGGCGTCAGCGCCAGTTAACAGGGCCGGGCCATCGATGATGATGATATCGGCTTTGCTACGCAACTGCTTTAATATGTCAGGGAGTTTCTGTTCGAGCAGGAGCGTGGCATCATCCATAGCAGGCCCAGCCGGTAAGAGCCAGACGCCGGGCACATTGCAACGCATGACAGCATCGTCAACATTTTCTCTCCCTGTACCCTTGAGCAAACCGCTCAATCCGGGGCCGGAACCACTCATCTTGAAGGCAAGGTGCGTTGAGGGCTTCTGCAGGTTGCCATCCATCACAAGCACCCGTGAGCCGCCGCGCGCCAGGGCGACTGATAGCGCGGCTGCCAGCGAGGACTTGCCTTCTGCAACCTGGGGGCTTGTAATCAGCAATACAGCCCCATGAGGAGCCTGCCACGCGCCGGGTAAGACACCGGTGAGGCGCAAATTCACACATATATCCGATACTTCGTGCAGCAGCTCGCCCCGAACACGTGTGGGCGCTTCTTTGATTTCATTGCTATTAGAAAGGCTGCCCAGATAGGCCATGCCAAGCTTCTCTTTCACCTGTTCAGCGTTACGCAGCCGGGTATCAAGGAAGATCAGCAGCAACATGAGCAGAATACCCAGCAGCAGGCCTACTCCCACAGTAACCCCCATGATAATGAGGCCTTTAGGAGAAGTGGTTACATCCTTGGGGGTGGCCTGTTGTATGACGAAAACGTCACCTTTCACTGTGGCCGGTAAGACTTGAAGCTGCGCCTGAAGTGAATCAATCGTATGCGTGGCGTCTAAAA
This sequence comes from Chloroflexota bacterium, assembly GCA_902812455.1. The sequence goes on from CADDZH010000005.1 coordinate 83,164, forward strand.
CATCATTGTTGTAAACGGCGTATTGCGGGGTGGTGTTATTAGGCAAAGACTCCAGTTTCGATTCCCAATACGCCTTCTGCTGCTGTGCGGCGCTTATCTGGGCTTTCAAAGAATTGATCTTTGTGTTCAGTTCTTGCTGTGCTTGTGCTGTAATATAAGCTGCAAAGCCGTTCGCGACATCATTGGCCAGCAGGACCGCATCCGCTGGGTGATTAGCCGAAGCAAGCAGGGTAATCGTGGCAGCGGTGGTCGATGTGCTGGGAACCACGTCCAGGAGGAGATCATTGGCGGTATAGCCTCGTTTCCGCAACTGGGGATCATAATTAATCACATATTGCATGACAGAAAGAGACTGTATTTCGGCCGCGTAGTTAAGCGCCTGGCCGAGGCTATCCGTAGAAGTCCCTCCGGTTGGCCCTCCGGGATACGTCGTGCCCGGCGCTCCTTCCTGCACGAGCAGCACCGACGAGACCTGGTATACAGCCTTTTGAGACTTGTCCAGCATATACCCTGCTATCCCGGCAATCAGGAGACAGATTAAAAGAACCCAGCTATATTGCTTTATACTTGAAAAGTATCGCTTCAAAGGACACCCCTTTCATACATGTGCATATATGGGAAATACCCACTTTATTTTACTTGTCCTTTATTGTCGTCCCTCTGGATAAGAGGTTGCGTTTTGGTAATGATTAGCGGTCCCGGGTTAAGACTCCATAACCAGGTTGCAGTGAGCGTATGATCAGGCTTTCAAAAACACTTTAACCAGTACGGCCTGATTGCTCAGGGCAATGTTATTCTGGTACGTCGGGTAGAAAGCCACAACGCCTTCTTCTAGCTCTGAGGCAGCTAAATGGTAGCTCACGGTGTTTGTAAACTGGACGGAGCCGCTGGAAGCAGGGCTGTGAATAGGCCCTGAACTGCCAACCGTCGTATAGGTATCGTCATAGAGCACAACTTCGCCCAGAATACTGCCATTGGCGACAGAGCCGCCGCTGACAGTAACCGGGCTGGTAAGCTGGGCATAGGCGGCAGGGCTGTTGAGCCAGGCGCTACCATCGATGGAGTTGACCTGGTAGACCTCAAAAATGTTGGTAGAGACTTCATTTAAGTGATGGACGATGGCAATAAAACCTCCCCCTCCGGTGCCCAGGTTGGTCACCGTGATAGGCAGGACACTCAATTGCTGCGCATGGGAGGGCAGCGTTACGGAGAAATTCGTCCAGTGGAAGATATTCCTGGCCAGCCGTGTTACCACGCCACCTGGAGCCAACCTCCAGGCATCACGTATCGATGCCTGGGACTGCCCTGGCTGCAGCGCCGCGATCTCCGCGTTGACCTCGGCCTGGGCCTGCTCAGCCTGGTAGCGCGTTACATCTGGATAGAGACCGGGAAAGATTACCTGCGCAAAAGATGAGCCATTCCACTGGAACTCTTTGAAGAGATCTGCTGCTCCCTTGATGGGGTCGCTGGGATTGGCCTCTGCTGTCATGATGGTGCCAACCGAGCTAATAAGCGCATCGCCATTGAGTAATCCTTGCATGCTAAAAATCCGGTTGGGGGTGCCATACAAATTATCGTAGACATAGTAATCCAGCCTGGCATCGGAGGAGTAATAGCGCACATCAACCAGCGCATCCAGAGAACCCGAACCTTCCAGGCTTCCACAGATCACTTTTTGCACTTTATTCACGTTTGTCCGTGTGCCAACCAGTTTGTCCCAGTTGATGGAAAGGCTGGGGCAGTTGATCACCTGGAGTGTAATCGTGGGCAGCGCGGTTCCGCTCGTGGGCGATACAACAGGCGTGATAGTAGAATGAGTATTACCTGTAGCGCTCGACGAATCCGTTCCACTTTGGGATGGTGATGGGAAAAGGTTGGTGGTACAGGCGCCCAGCAGTAGTAACAGGCTACAAAGCAATATAACTGCGCTCATAGATGAGAAAGCAGAGCCCCGCAGCAGTGGCCTCTTTTGTTGCTCCTCTGCTTGTCTATGTGCCGCCCTCAATAGCACTTTCATAGCGTGTACCTCCGTACATTGTTGATTTAGCGCTCCCACTGGAAGAAGGATGTTAGCGTTTTGCGTATTGTGACTTCAGTGGTACTTATCGGCAAACTTCCAAATCGGCGCAGGTTCACCAGCCCCTGATTCTTGGATAAACCAGACAGTATATATGCATATACCATCGACGATTATCAATTGCCCTCTTCACGTAAAGGCATAACGAGATAATGTACAACTGGTAACACTGCTACCTATTGGTACAGGCGCTAGCGGTCTTGTTCGCCAGTGTGGTTATCGTTTCGTAACCCTATTTGCATAATAGCAACCAATCCATAACCATCCATACATTTGCATGTTTACACCAACCCTCTATGCTATGTTCGCTATTATGGAAGCAGGAGGGTCAACATATTTTCCTTGCTGGCCAAGATTGTTTTGTCAAGCTTCAATCAATAGATAACAACCTGGCCCCCACAAGGGAGGCCACTACCTGTTGCTTTGACAGGCTTAAGGGGAGCCAATGAATATAGTTAAAACCACGAAATCTTATGCCAGAACTTCAATCAATGTTTCTTTGCAGGCTTATAGAGGTATAACCAGCCAGTTGCGGCTGTTGCCGGACTTCCTGATTATCGGCGGTGAACGGTGTGGCACCTCGTCACTCTATTACTATCTGACAGAACAGCCGGGGATTGTGCCCGCTTTTACGAAAGAGCCGCACTTTTTTGATGAGCATTTTGCTAAAGGCGTGAGCTGGTACCGGGCGCAATTTCCCTCTTTGCTACAGAAATATTATGTGAAACACATCCTAAAAAAAGAGTTCCTGACAGGGGAAGGAACGCCATATTACATGCTGTACCCCCATGCCCCCAAAAGGGCTTTTCAGTTGTTGCCGCAGTTGAAACTCATCGCTCTCTTACGTAATCCGGTTGATAGGGCATACTCGAAGTACTGGATAGAAGTGAAAGGCGGCTTTGAGACGTGGTCGTTTGAAGATGCTATCAAAGGTGAGCATGAACGGCTGGCCGGCGAACGAGAAAGAATGCTCGCAGACGAGCACTACTATAGCCATAGCTTCCGCCATTTCTCTTATCTGACGCGGGGAATATACATCGATCAACTGCAAAACTGGCTGCGCTACTTCCCGCGAGAGCAACTGCTCATTCTCAAAAGTGAAGATCTGTACAGCAGGCCGGCAGCGGTTGTGAAGCAGGCCTTAGACTTTCTCGGTGTGCCAACCGGAGAACTGCGGCAGGAGTTCAAGAACTATAGAAGGCCGAGTAAAAAAGGCTACAGGAAGCAGGTAACCCCGCCGGAGATGGACCCGGCGATAAGGAGCTACCTGGTCGAGTACTTCAAGCCGCATAATGCTCGGCTCTACGAGTTCCTGGGCGTTGATTTCGGCTGGGACCGGTAATTGTTGTGTCAAGAAATCAGGTAAAGATTGAAAGGAATGCTGCCTTATGCATACATTTGCGCATAGTACTCAAACAGAGGATACCCGCTCTACGCCGGGCATGGCACCACCCGGTCAGAGCAGGGGCGATTCTGCTGCCTCTCTTCCGGGGATGCAACGGGTGAGCGAGACAGCCCTATTCTCGAAAATCTACCGTGGAGCGACCAGCCCGTTGCGGCTGCTGCCCGATTTCCTGATCATTGGCACGCAGCGAGGCGGCACTACTTCCCTTTACCACTACTTACAGGCGCACCCCGGCATTGCACCTGCCACTACAAAAGAAATACATTTTTTTGATCGCCGGTACAGCAAGGGCCTGGCCTGGTATCGCGGGCATTTCCCCACAAAAATCGAGAGATATTATGCAGAGCGCCTGCGCGGGAGAGATTTTGTGACAGGTGAGGCTACTCCTTCGTACCTGTTTCACCCTCATGCCCCAAAACGGATAGCCCAGGCGCTTCCGCGCGTCAAGCTCATCGTCCTGTTGCGCAATCCTGTAGACCGCGCCTACTCCCAATACTATCATGCAGTTGAGCACGGCTTTGAAAGATTATCTTTTGAAGAAGCCATCAAAGATGAAGAGGAACGCACGGCTACGGAGCGAGCGAAGATTCTGCAGGACGAGGATTACGAGAGCTATGACTACAAGCATCGCAGCTACCTGAGCCGGGGCATCTATGTCGATCAATTACAAATTTGGATGAGCCTGTTCCCACGCGAGCAGTTCTTGATTCTCAAGAGTGAAGACTTCTATGCTGACCCGGCCAGCAGCGTCAAACAGGTGCTGGCTTTTTTGAACCTTCCAGAGGCAGAGCTGGGAAAACAAGTTTACAAGCAGTATAACAATAACTCGTACTCCAGGATGGATGCGGCGCTGCGCCAGCGGCTGATTGCCTATTTCGAGCCGCACAATGCTCGCCTCTACGACTTCCTGGGCATTGATTTCGGATGGGATAAGTAGTCAAATGAAACCTTTTCTTGATACCACAAATTCGCCGGATGCCCGCTCTTCCGGGGGCACAGTATCCCCGGCAAAGCAATCAGCCGGTTCCTCCAGGGAGATTAACACCAGCATTCCGATTCCCCTGCCGGAGAAGTTCTACAGGGGAATAACAAGTCCTATGCGGCTGCTGCCCGACTTCTTGATCATCGGCACGCAGCGAGGTGGTACCACCTCGCTTTTCCACTACCTGCAAGCACATCCCTTCATCAGGCCCGCTGTGAACAAGGATTTGCATTTTTTTGATCGCCGGTACAATAAGGGGCTGGCCTGGTATCGTGGGCATTTTCCAACATGGATTGAGCGGTCTTATGCACAGCGCATTCACGGGCAAGCTTTTCTTACAGGAGAGGCCAGCCCTTCCTATATATTTCATCCCCATGCTCCCAGGCGCGTGGCACAGGCCATACCGCGCGTCAAGTTGATCGTCCTGCTGCGCAATCCGGTGAGCCGCGCCTATTCCCAGTATCTTCACGCCGTCGAACTCGGGCACGAGACCTTATCCTTTGAAGAGGCCATCGAGGGTGAGGAAGAACGTACAGCGCGAGAGTGGGAGAAGATGCTACAGGATGAGCATTACTACAGCGAAGAGTTTAAGCATCGCAGCTATCTCAGCAAAGGCATCTATGTCGATCAATTACAGGCGTGGATGAGCCTGTTCCCGCGCGAGCAGTTCCTGATCCTCAAAAGCGAAGACTTCTATGCTGACCCGGCAACCATTTTCAAACAGGTGCTGGCCTTTCTGAACCTTCCAGATATGGGGATCAAACTGGAAAAGCAAACATTCAAGCTATATAACAATAACATTTACTCTTCCAGGATGGACGTAGCAATGCGCAAGCGGTTGATCGCGTACTTCGAGCCGCACAATGCTCGCCTCTACGACTTCCTGGGAGTCGATTTTGGTTGGGATAAGTGACGATGAACACTTCCTCTGATACTACGAGAGTTTCTGATGGCCAGGCGGATGAGCATATGCCTTCAGTGTATGGCTTGCTCGATCCGCTTACTATGCGGGCGCGCAGGATCGACCATGTTCCCTTGCCCATGAAACTGTACAGGGGAGCAACGAGCGGGCTGCGGCTGCTGCCTGATTTCCTGATCATCGGCACGCAGCGCGGAGGTACGACTGCTCTTTACCATTATTTACGGACGCATCCCTGCATCAAGCCTGCCACAGTCACAGATACGCACTTTTTCGAGAGGAAATTTCACAAGGGCCTGGCCTGGTATCGCGGGCATTTCCCGACCCGGCTTGAACGATATTACGCGGAGCGCCTGCGACGGCAAGCTTTGTTGACGGGCGAGGCCAGCTCTTCGTACCTGTTCTACCCGCATGCTCCCAGGCGGGTAGCCCATATCTTGCCGCATGTCAAGCTCATCGTCCTGCTGCGCAACCCTGTCGATCGCGCCTACTCCCAGTACTTTCATGCTGTTGAATTGGGACATGAGACCTTATCCTTTGAAGAGGCCATCGAGGGTGAGGAAGAACGCACAGCGCGGGAACGAACAAAGATCATGCGGGATGAGAACTACTACAGCGACACATATATGCATCGCAGCTACCTGAGCCGGGGCATCTATGTCGATCAACTGCGAGCCTGGATGAGCCTGTTCCCACGCGAGCAGTTCTTGATCCTCAAAAGCGAAGACTTCTATGCTGATCCTGTAAGCGCATTCAAACAGGTATCGGCCTTTCTAGGCCTGCCTGAGACTGAGCCGCGACTAAAAAAGGAGGCATACAAGCAGTACAGCCATAATACCTACTTCACCACAATGGATGCGGCACTACGGAGGCGGCTGAGCGCATACTTCGAGCCGCACAACGCTCGCCTCTATGACTTCCTGGGGATCGATTTCGGCTGGGATCAATAAAGGAGGGAGACAGGGATGCCCGGCAAATTAAGGCACTATGGACATAGTGTATCTTCTTCACAATACAGCAATAAGCAGGGATGCATAAACGTCACCAGACCCCAGCCATAGATGGCGAAGCTTGCATCTCGCACCTTAACCAAAGTGTTGAGTTCAATGCAACACTTCTTAGCACGGATACGATAGGATGGGTGACGCGGCGTACAACCAACGCCTCAAGCCGTAGCTTGCGCCCCACACAGAAAGGAGTACACAGGTTGTGCTAGCGTACAGGCTTTTGGGCCTCATGCCGATCTGTGCATGGTCTGCATCGTCTGAGCGAGGGTATCCACTCGCAAGAAACAGTTTCTCATGCAAGCAGAGGAGTGCCTTCAGGATTCGGTGCAGACAATCTATACGGTCCTATTCTACCACAGGAGCAAGAAAGCGGAAAGGCGCACTTTGTGCCTTTTTGTTCCTCCCTCCGGTTAAAGCCGAGGGTCTCCGCAAAAGGAGAGTTTTGATGAGTTTCTCTTCTTTCAACGGCCAATTACGCGGCCAGTTGCAATCACAGCACGTTGAACTCGAGATCGACGGCGAGCGACAGGCCTACCTGATCGGTCGTCTTGCCATTACGGCGAATCCTGAATCCGGCATTTATCCTTTTAGAGATGTCAAACTGAGTCGCGCTGATATCGAATGGCTGCTGGCAACGTGTGAGGGGCGGCGCGCACCGCTAGATCGGGGAACAGAAGCGCAGGCAGGGCTGGATTTGCGTGGTGCCGATCTGCGGCAAGTGGATCTGAGCAATCTGTCCCTGGCAAGGGTGCAGGGTGGTAGAGACTGGCTGGTTTATGGTGATTTACCCGAAGAACAGCGCGATCTGGCAAGGGTACACCTGGAAGGTGCCGATCTGGGAGGAACGCACCTGGAGGAAGCCTTCCTGGGCGGCGCACATATGGAAGAGTGCTTCCTTGGCGGCGCTCACCTGGAGAGAGCCTATCTGGAAGGCGCGCATCTCGAGGGGGCCTGCCTGGAAGGTGCCCATCTCGAAGGCGCTAACCTGCTCGGAGCGCACCTCGAAGGCGCAAGCCTGGAAGGCGCTCACCTGGAAGGGGCCTGCCTGGAAAGCGCTCATCTTGAAGGCGCAGGCCTGGCCAGGGCACACCTGGAGGGTGCGAATCTTGCCGGGGCATCGCTCAGAGGCAATCCTGCCCCTGCCGATTTTTTGAGGCGCGTGCGGCACTGGGACAGCGATATTTTGACGCCTGCTAACTTGCAAGGCGCCTTCTTCGATACGGCGACGATTCTTGAAGATGTTGTTCTCGGCGAGAAGGAGTTCGGCTTCGTCTCGCTGGCCGATGTCCACTGGGGAGGAGTAAATCTCTCGGTGATAGAGTGGGAAGCGCTGACCATGCTGGGAGACGAGCGTAGAGCGCGCCAGACGGGCTGGCTGTATAATTACCGGGGAGCAGTTCGTGCCTACCGCCAGCTTTCTGCCGCGTTACGAGAGCAGGGATTACATGAGGTGGCGGCGCGTTTTGCCTACCGCGCGCAGGTGCTTCAACGGGGTGTGCTATGGCGGCAAATGCTGCCACTGAGACGACAAGGCCTCAAGGGAGCAAGGCCGCTGGCGCAGAAGATGGCGGCGTATATCTTCTCCTGGCTCCTCGATCTCTTCGCCGGCTACGGGTACAAACCCCTGCGCTGCCTCATCACCTACCTGATCGTGATTGTCGCATTCATGGTAGTCTACTATGTGCAGGGCGCGGCAAATGGACTGCACTTCTCATGGCTACAGTTACTAGCAGTGAGTATAACAGCATTTCACGGGCGAGTCTTCTTCCCTGTCCAGTTCGGGCTAAACGCAGCCCAGGCTTTCACGGCAGCTATCGAGAGCTTTGTGGGGCTTATCATCGAGGTTGGTTTGATCCTGGCAATTGCGCAGCGCTTGTTTAGAAAGTAAACTATAGCATGCTTCACCCGCTTCATCCACATGAACGCAAGCAAAGAGACTATACGCCGAGGCAGTCGCTCTCTTTAGCACAAATTATTGCGCAGGGGAGCATCGATGCAGAGACGACAGCCCTTCTATGGATGTTGCTGGAACATGGAACCTCGCTCACCGTAGCCGGGCCAACCGAACCGCGACCGGGCGCCGGTAAATCCACCGTCCTGCATGCGCTCCTGCAGTTTCTCCCTGAAAAATCCATCCTGGCCTATATGTCCGGCAAGTATGAGACCTTCGCTTTCACTCGCCTGCCTGGCGTTGATCCCGGCAGTGTATATGCCGTGTGCAGTGAGATAAGCAATCATCAAACCACATATATGTGGGGAGCAGCGGCCCGGCGCTATTTGACGCTGCCTGCCCAGGGATACCATATTGCGACCACTGTCCACGCTGATACCATCGATGATGTGCTTCACCTCTACCGGCATGAGCTGTGCTTGCGCATCGAAGATGTACGCCGCTTAGGGCTTATTGTGAACATTGGATTGGTGGGACAGGGAAAATTGAAGGCGCGTCGCTGGCTTTCATGCTTTTTTTTGCGACCCCAGCCTGATCCCTTTACACAGGTAGAGATGGAT
>CADDZH010000006.1 GCA_902812455.1 Chloroflexota bacterium
GTCCTCCCACCCGTTCTGGATCAGTTTGATCTGCTCTTAGAGGAGGCGAAGAAAGCACTCCAGGAGCACCGGGAACCTTTCCTTCTCGACTCCATCTTTTGGGATGCTCTCCTCATCTTACGATATACGGGCATGCGGTTTGAAGATTTAGCTCACCTCAAAGCGCCAGATGAATATGGACGCAATGGGTGCCTCGATCAAGACTCAGATGGGTATTGGTGGATTCGTATCGACCATACCAACACGAAAATGGGGAAAGATCATCGCATCCCTACACGGGAAGTCGATGGAGTCGTTGATGCCATCCGCCGCCAATCTGAGCGGAGCAAGCAGATTCCTAATCATTTTGGAGCGTATTACCTCTTCCGTACAGAGCACGGGCTGTTATCTTACGTCACCTTTGCAGCCGCATTGAGGAGGCTGGCCCCTTCCCTCCCATATGAGGGTCATCCTTACGTTATCGCACCACATCAATTTCGGCACTCGCTGGCCACAGATATGATCGAGCAGGGCGTGGACATTTACACGGTCAAAGAGTTTCTTGGGCATGCCAGCCTTGCCATGACCGAACGATATGTCAAGGTCTATCTGAACAGCCTCAAAGCCAAGTTCGATGCCTACCGGGTGAAAAAACAGCAAACCTCTGCCTCTGAAATGATGAGTCAGGTTCAAATCACCCAACAAGATGGTGATGCCGATGGTGGCTGGGTCGAGCACAAGGTGGGAAAGTTGTATGTTTCCCCTCTTCCCGACGGCATTGGCAATTGTGTGCATCTCCCCATGCACGATGGCTGTCCTGACTCGCCTCATTGCCCCACCTGCCCGAAGCTCCGTGCCAACAAGCGACATCTGCCGGTTTGGGAGAACAAAGCAACGAACTTACTCATTACTGTGGAAGCGCTACGAGCCAATCCTGCTTACGCGCGAGCGCGGCAAAAACATGAGCAGGAGTTGGCCCATGCGGAAAAAGTCATCCACACCATCAAAGAGGAGGGCTTCTGGGATGGACGCATCCACAACAGCAAAACAAACCAGAACTGAACAGTGCCGGAAAAATGCGCGGGCGAAGTCGGAGCGGAAGCGCCAGATGACCTTTGCGGCGATCCGAGAGCTTCAACAGGAAAAACATCCAGTGACGAGATCGGCGGTGGCCAGGCGAGCTGGCGTCTCTGTCGTGTTTCTCCGCACCCATCCAGACGTACTTCAAGCCATTGAAGATGCAGGGCAACAGCATCGGCTAACGCTTCCAGAGAGCGCTCCAGACAAAGGGAAGGATCAGGTAATTGCCGCCTTACATCGGCGCCTTGACGAGCTAAAGCAGACAGTGGCCACTAAAGATGCAGAACTGCGCCAGAAGCAGCGCGAGATTGATCTGTTGTATGGAAAACTGGCTGCTGGCAGCCAGCTTTCCGATGAGGAGCTTCGTCAACGGTTGCAAGATGCACTCAAGAGATTGGCATTGGCACAAGAGCACTCTTGAGCATGAGTAACTCGCTCTTGTCGAGAAAAACCCTGACATGATATGATGAGCCTAGAAAAATCCTCCTTTGCTGACCCCCCCATTTCAAAAATCCTTCGATATCCCATCTTTTCTTGCATTCTCCCTCATCTCCACCGTTTTTGTTGTGTTTTTCTGAAAAGGAGCTTGATGATTCCCATGGACCTGAAAATGTCCCGCCTTTCCCTTGCTTCCGCGCCAGTTCTCGTGGTGTTTGGCGACTCTCCGGAAGAGAGAGCGAAGCGGGGGACCATTCTCTTCTATCATGGTTTTGGAGAATCCAAAGACGGCTATGTGTCAGTCTTACAGCGGCTTGCAGCAGCAGGCTTTCTTGCCGTCGGCGTTGACGGGATTGGGCACGGCGAGCGGCGCTATCCTGACTTCCGTGAGCGTTTCCCACCGATCGCCCCACCACTCATCGGCAACGTCCAACTCGAAGCCGCATTTCTTTCTCTGGTTCGGGCCACGGCTCAGGAAGTCTCATTGATCCTTGATGCCCTCATTGCGCGTGGATGGGCAGTGGCTCCGCACATTGGGATTGCGGGCCACTCTTTTGGAGGATTTGTGACCTATGCTGCCACTATCGCTGACAAACGTCTCCAGGTAGCAGCCTCGGTGGTCGGATCACCGCAGTGGAGACTTCCCTGGCCTGAGAGCCCTCATCTTCATCTGGACCGCTTCTTTCCGACGGCTTTGCTTTCTCAGATAGCAGGCAAAGATGGCGACGTGCTCCCTGCATTTGCGCGTGAGTTGCACCAACGACTGGAACCGTACTATGCCCAAGCTCCTGAACGGCTGCGCTATATCGAGTATCCAGACTCTTCTCATGATCTCTCGGCGGAAGATTGGGAACAAGCATGGGGCATGGTGGCAGCATGGTTTCTTACCCATTTGTGAACGTCCGGTTGGGTTTTGACTGCGTGCTGAAGATCCACAACGTTCTTTCCGCTTGAAAGAACGTTCATTCAGCTTGAGGAGACATATCAGCGTTCTTTTCTCTAGAGAACAGAATGGGGAACTTACGAGTCAATTGACAGTTACCCAATGAAACTACCTATCGTTACAAAAGTCGAAAGTATATTCTAGTTTGTAGGCGTGGGGTCATCTCCGCCCCAAGGAGGATAACGTGGCGAAGAAGCGTGTGTTCATTAGCTTTGACTACCATCATGACCGTGACTACCGCTATCTTTTGTCTGCGTTCAACGAGAACCCGGCCAACGACATTGAGTTCATAGATTCAACCCCAGGAGCGATCGACACCATGGCCGTCGATCGTGTGAAGGCGGTTCTTACCACCAAAATCCGTAGTGCCACACATACGCTGGTTCTCATCGGCGAATATGCCAATACTCGCCATCGAGATGCGGCGAAGATCGGCACGCGGAACTGGCAATGGTGGGAAATCGAGAAGAGCAAGGAAGAGGGAAAGAAGCTCGTCGCTGTCAAGATCGAGCGCTCGAATGAGTCACCAGAGCCGCTGCTCAACGCGGGAGCAACCTGGGCCTATTCTTATTCAGTGGAGTCGATCCTCGAGGCTCTTCGGAAGGCGTGAATCCAGGTGGCAGGGGATGCAGAGAAGCTCACGCTGCTTCATGATCACTACAAGGAGACATTTGCTCTCATCCGGGAACGGGAGATGCAGCGAGACAGGCTCTTTCTCTGGCTCCTTGTCATCTTCGCCGTGTTGGTGATCGAGATCCAATACCCGGCCAATTTCCATGGCGTCCTTGGGCACGTAAATGTTGCTGGCAACAGCATCGACTTGCAGCAGCTGCCGCTGGCCCGGCTGCTCAACGTCTCCTGGGTGTTCACCGCAGCATTCGTGCTCAAGTACTGCCAGGTTGCCAAAGCGGTCGAACGTCAATATACCTACCTCCATCTGCTGGAGGATCGCATCTCAGATGGGCTAGGAGATGCAGATCTTTATCGCAGGGAGGGGCGAGCCTATCTGGAACAGTACCCGCATCTCCTCAATTGGGCCTGGGTCTACTACACCATCCTGTTCCCCGCGGCCCTGGCGATCGCAGTCGTGTACCTCCTTGTCGTCGAATGCGTCTCGCTCCAGGGGTCCGTGTTCTCAAAGGCGTTTGATGTCGTATTCGGGGTCAGTATCCTCGCATCACTTGCCCTATATCGGATCCGGCCGCGACCTGGGAGCGACACCGGTGAGGCCCCGGCATCTTTACCGCCCAAAATCCCGACGAAGGATCCGGGGACTGATGCCGCTCCAGAAAATCCCTCTGATCACTAGCCTCACTATTGGGCCCTTTTTCACACTCCCGTGCTCTGAGAGCGAGCCTCCACTTTTCTGTAGGAATATCGCCCGGATGAAATGATGCCGCGCGCTAGCTGGTTTTATCACCCCCTGCGTATGTACCACGCCAAAAAAGCTATCAGAATTGCCTCCTGGTGCGTCGTTTTTTGTCTGGCAGGCCAGAAGTCCCAGCACGCTTGACGAGATCCGGAATCGTCGGCTACGATGGAGGTGTCAGGACTGCCCATTATTGAATAAAATCTTCACAGTGACCACGGTTTTGTTTGGAGGAAGGCTAACATTGTCTACGCCGGCAAATGATGAAATCATTACCTGCGCCCTTGATGCCGCGCGGCGCGATCATTTCCGTGATCCACAGTTTGTTCGTTTGATACCAGCTCCACGCCTGCCTGGCGAGGTTGAACAGGTCCGGTGGCTGGTGTATATGACCGCCTATGATCTGGAATGGCAGCGTCCTGCCTCCATTATGGCAGAGGTGAAGCGAGTTTCCGGGGCCATTTATGCTGAGCCGACAATGAAGGTCCTTTCGTAGCCACTATCTCATCATGTTCGTAAGCAAACGATGGTCTACTCTTTATTCCCACCTCGTTCCGGCTATTTGACATCATGTGTTCCTCGTCATATGAGACTGGTCACCCGTCAATTTCGGTGATTCTGAGAGGAAATCAACCAGGAAAACATTGACCATCGGCTCTAATTCCCCCCTCTACGATGACGATTGTACCCAACTGACCAGCTTTCATCGAATGTGGCGAAAGGCCATGAGACCTGACCTATGTGGGTGGTCCTCATGGCGGCACAACGTTGAAAAAATATAAAGCCAAAAGAGTCTATCAGGATTTCTGCCTCCCTCATGAGTCCAGTGGTGATACAGGACGCGAGCACTGGACCAGCGAGGGAGGGCACAGCCACAAAACGGAAAAGGCTTCACTCCTTGAGCCAAATGGCTTCTAACATGACGCCGTTATTGTCGAGAAAGACCATGTTCCGCATAGAGCCAAGGTCATTGATCTCGCCCATCTGCACGTTCTGCTTGCGCAACCGCTCACGGAGCGCTAACGCGGCGGCTTCGCCAGGCAGTACAAAGGCAATATGCAGTAGCATGCCTGCTGTAACGGTCTCGGGCTGATGCCATTCCAGTGACTCAACCGAAGGCGGCAACTGTGCACCTGGAACTTCCCAGAAGTGTAAGCCCTGCGCGAAGGTATTGCCTGGTTTGATAAAGCAATGCCGGGTTTTTCCCCCTCGGGCTTGGTAGATCTCGCCGACTTGCATTCCAAGCACGTCACGGTAAAAACGGATGGTGGCTTCCAGGTCGGGCGTCGCTAGTGCAACATGGTCAAAGCCCTGCCACGGGAGAGTTGAAGTAGTTGATGCCATTGTTCTATGTTATCCTCCTGAACTCGTGTCAACTGGTGATGCTCCTCAAGCCAGCATCTCGGCTTGCAACAGGGAGTTGCATATCTCTCATTCTGTTGCTATACTGAGTATAGCCGAGGATGCGGCGCACCACAAGCAACAAGTTTCATCATCTGTCGCATCGGCAACAAAGGAGGAAAAATGGCGCATACGGCCAACGATTTGCGGGCGCGGCGCACGCAGAAACTGCTCCAGGATGCGCTTATCGAACTGCTGAACGAGCGCCACTTTGAGAGCATCACCGTAGGCGAGCTGGCCAAGCACGCCATGATCAACCGTGCGACGTTCTATCGCCACTATCTGGATAAATATGATTTCGTGGAGAAAATCTTCGAGGGAGCGGCGCATGCGCTCAGTACAGCCATCGGTCCACCGCGTACAGGCCTCGACAGCATTGATGCCGAGCAGTCACCCGAAGCGTGGGTGGCTTTCTTCGAGCACGTCGCGGAGCATGCTCGCCTCTACCGAGCGCTATTGGGCAAGAACGGCTCTTCCTGGTTTGCCATGCGGATGCGCGATTACGCGGTGAGCGTGATAGAGGAGCGCGAGCGGCTCCGTGCGCGCCTACCAGGTGTCAAGCGCGGGCAGGAAGCGATGCCGCGCGAGGTTGCGATTGCTTTTACCGCCAACCTGCTCATCAGCACCCTTACCTGGTGGCTGGAGAGCGAACAGCGCTATTCGCCACGCGAGGTTGCCACGTGGTTTCGCCGTTTCCTGTTCTCTGGCTACCCGCACGCGCTTGGCTTTGATGCGACGCAGTGAAGCATATTGCTTGAGCAAGGAAAGGAAATGCCTCCAGAGGCCAGTTTTGTCTACTGTTGTGGATCATCGCCCATTTTCACTCCTTTCGCACCCTACAGGCGAGATGATGGTATTCTCACCCTACCCCGGCCCGCGGCATTTTTCAAGGTTTTACCACCACGAGGACTGCTCACATACATCAAGGCTCATACGAGGAGGAACATGACATCACGCCCCTTTTTTCTAAGATACAGAAGCAAAGCGCAGAGATTCGGATCAAGAAGATTTGACAAAACGCTAGCAGATGAACATCTCGAAGGGGAATCGGTCCCGAATTCGGTATCCTTCTTTGATTGATATCGCCTCCCAGGCGGCGTTTTCTGCTGTTCTATACTAACAGCACAATACCAAGCAGTATTACTAATCAGTGTGCTACAGATCGACGAGATCGACAGCGGCAGGCGGTGCATTTAAGATTTTTGCACATGGCACGGCTCCGTCGCCAGCGTTTTGTCTGACCTCGTTTACAAGCTCGCATCCCAGTGTATCCCTTCTGGCTCAGTGAGGGCCTGAAGCAGCCGATGCGCTCGTTTCACCTGGCTTAATGCTCTGGGCGAGCGGCCTGCATCCACGTGTTGCTGCCTACAGGCATTGCAAAGCGATTGCCATTCAAAAGGATCATCGGCATCACCGGAACGCACTTCCCCATAAAACGTGGCGTACCAGAGCATCAAACAGTGCCATTCCAGAGGTGGGAGACGATACCCGTTTACCTGCGCGGTCCAGGCAAGGCGTTCCCGATGAAAGGCTGCGCCGTAGCTGATCACCATGGGGTAGCTCTCCAGGAGCGGGAGCAATTCGCCCCAAATCTCGCCAAAGGTGGGGGCGGCACGCACATTCGCATCAGTCAAGCCATGCCGCTTGGTTGCGTCCCGCCGAATCGGACGATCTGGACGAATACGTGTATTGAGCAACGGCGTTCCTTCCATAGTGGAAAGCAGCGCCAGTTCGATCACTCCATCGTGCTCGCCCAGACCGGTTGTCTCAGTATCTAGCAGTATGGCATGCTCGTCCTGCAGCATGTTTTGGGCCTTCGTGCGAATGTCTTGCACCTGCTGGTACCATTCAATCTGAAACCAGCAGGCTGGGCAGAGACCACGAACCAGTGTAGTTCTGTGATTGCTCGTTGACTCGCACCCGCAGACTCGGCATCTGGGTCGCCTTTCAAGGAAGGTATGGAGACGAGTCGCAAACGTCTTCTGAACAGGAGGAGCCTTTCGCTCATCATAGAGCCATAACCAGTGCGGCTCACGTAGCTGATAAGCGCATCCATCTGGTATGGGAGGAATGCGCCTACCGAGGCGCTGTAATTCTCCAGCCGGATGGAGCGTGGAAGGCCAGGACCCGTAAGTATAGCGAGGCACTGCCGGACAGGCGGTTCGCTTCCGTTTTGTCCAGGCCCATCGACAGACACTGCATCGCCATTGACCTTCTTCCCACTTCAACTGGTGTCGCTGCGGCATGTTCTCCATTATCTCTCGCACCTCCCTCATCTGAGATAGTGATGCAGGATCCAGAATTGGCCTGGGTGATATATTCATGTCCGCTCATTATCTTTCTACCTTTGACTTACTGTGCTGGTGATACTACTGACTTCAAGAAACCTTCCAACTCAATAACCTCGATACGCGGTCTAGACTGTCGTCCCCCTTTCATCACCGCCTGATATGCCCTACGAACAACGGCTATCGCATCTTCGCTGGCATAGTAGCGCAAAGGGTTCATACTGTTTCCCCTAATGCCGCCTCGCATTACCAATTCAACTTTATGCTGGGATGGACGCGCGATTTGCACTTCGATATCGATTAGCTCCGACCCATTCACTATAATTCCATCTGGGATATGTTCTAGGAGCTGTCCTCTTTGCCGCTTCTCCTGCTCAGCTTGAATCGCTCGCTCGCTGATCCATTTCAGGGAAGGATTCTCTTCCTCCAGCCTGAGCCGTACTTCGTTGATATGGTAGAGATGATCTAGCATGCGATCCTTTGGCGGCTCTGCTCGGTAGTTTAACCCGGCGTGATACAGGCCCTTCCTTGTCAGATGGATCCACCCTGGCTGCCCTACATACACTCTTCGGTAAACAGCGTACTTAGCGCACACCCAACGCTGGATAATCTGCGAGGCTCGAGAGACGGAGAGCCTCTCTGGATCGCTCGTTTGATACTCAGAGTGACGCGCAAGCAGGCGTTGTGCTTGGTCGAGGCGTATGGCACGCATGTGCCCGATCCAGTTCATACAGTATCTGTCGCGATCAGTCCATTGTGGCTGGCCCTTATCTATGCGGGGCTTGCGCGGTGGGAGCAGTCCTTCATTACGGAGTTCCGCGATGACCCGTGATATCTCTTTCTCTCTTAACTGGAAAGGCAGAGATTCTAGAGCAGCATAGGGTGGAAGTCTTTTTCGTGGATCTAGCTTCTCCTCTGCGATCAAACTGCGTAACCAATTCTTCATGAACATCGTACGCTCCTCCAGCGTATAGCGCATCGCAGGATCAATTTTTCCTTCGGTGATCTGCTGTTGCAGCCAATCAGTATAAAGCGCTGCTCTTCCCTTCTCACTATAAAACAGTTTTGATTGTGATCTGTACGGTGCCGTAAGCGCTGCATTCACTTGTTGTTCTGCTAAGTGAGCACTCTGGGTTGACACTTGTCTAAAGCACTCCGAGTAGTTTGCAGATTCGGAGGGATTTGATGACTGAGGTGGAATCATATAGTTCTTCACCTTTCTTCTGCCGAGACTGTAAAAGTAGATTAAGCAATAAGAAATAGAGAAAAAATCACCGTAAAGGAAACGGACTACTAGGGCCTGCCAAGCCATGTAGTGAACACAAGCCCTAGCAAACAAATCTCCTAGGGTTTGTGCTATGTCTTGAGAGAGTGCTTGTCTTGCTAGCTTAGTTGCCATTGACCACAAATATCGTATTTTGCTATGCGTCGGCTGAAACATTTTCATTCGTTCCCGTGTCGCTAAGTCGGTATAAATCGCTACACTGCCCTGAGCTAATCTCGCTTTACGGGTTGTTCCTTTCCAGTTCTCCTATCTCTCTCCTTGAGTTTTCCAGGAATCGGGCAAAGCCATGTACAGGCTGGTTGGTAAAATCCTTTCGGCAGCATTATCCTGACTCCCGTTTGGCCATTGAACATTCCTTAGCAGCATAGAAAAAATGTTTGCTACAAGGAAGAGGTTTTCTCAATCCCTTTATCACAAAATTAGATCTGAGGTAGGCATCAGTGTCTGTGAAATCGGTGCAGTTTTTCTTGTCGCTAAGTTGTTCATGGCACCCGGACTAACTACTAAGGTGCTAGCTACGTCGCGTATTGTTGCTCCTGCATGGGGAACATGTTCATCTTTACCCGCTCATAGTTGTTCTCCCCTCTGTTCGCCCGATCGTCGCGATGACTTGTTGAGCCATGTTCGCTCACGTTTAACGTTTGGTGTAGGCCCTCAATGTTCCTGACAAAGGCAGCGGTAAAGATCTGTACGGCCGACAGCAGCTCATCAGTTAGTGCGAAGAGGACGACAGAACAAATGGCTATGCTCTTACAAGCACTTTCAACACGCCCTTTTGTTCGGCGCGCTTGAAAGCAGCCGGCCCTTCATCAAGCGTATAGCATGTACTGATTAACGTATGTACATCTACAAGTTTCTGGCTCAAAGCACGCAAGGCTGGGGCGAACGGACCACAGCGTGATCCCTCCACGCGGATCTCATTGATCACAATAGGAGCCAGGTGTAAGGTGCTCATACCTGAAACGGTACTTTTTAGGATAAGAACCCCTCTGGATCGTACTATACGTAGCGCCAACTCTAGCCCTTGTGCCGATCCAGTACACTCCACAACGATGTCCGCACCTCGCCCATTCTCTAATGCAAAACACTCCGCATCATCGAGCAGGTAGGTATGTACTCCGTGCTTTTCTACCAGCGCCAGCTTCTCTTCGTGCTTGCCCACCATCGTAACCTCGCAACCGCTGAGAGCGAGCACCTGCGCTGCCAACTGGCCCATTTTGCCGTCGCCCAGCACCACGACCCGGTCAGTTGGCTTGATATGCACCTGCTCGAGCATTTCAAAATTGGCTGCCAGCGGCTCTGTAAAAACGGCTTCTTCATCGCTCACGTTATCTGGCACAATATGCAAATTTTCCAATGGCAGCATCAGATAGTCAGCAAACGCACCATCGCGATTAACAATACCTAGCGTTGTGCGGTTCGGGCAGTGGGTGGGCATGTTGTGCTGGCAGTACCAGCAATCAGAGCGATGGCAGGCAGCATTGATCTCCCCAACCACGCGTTTCCCTACCAGGTGCCCATACCGCTCTCTTGCCTCATCGCCGTAGATTTCCTCCACGACGCCTACAAACTCGTGGCCTAACACGCCCTGGTAATTCATATAGCCATGCACAATCTCCAGGTCGGTATTGCAAATCCCGGCCAGCAGGATGCGGATCAGGGCTTCACCCTCAACTGGCTCTGGCATGAGATAGTCGCGTTGCACTGTGAGCTTATGATCGGCATAGACTAAGGCACGCATGCATGTCCTCCTCATCTTCTCTGTTCTGCCGTTTTCTCCTGTCCAGTATAGCATCTTTTTCTGGCGTTTCGAGCATGTAGAAACATTAACACATATCGCTAGATTGCAACCAGATCATGACCTTTATGCACTTCTCAGAGCGCTGCTTAGACGGCATACTTGTGAAGAATCGGAATAGTCATTAGCCCGCTTGAGGGATTGAAATTCAACAAACTCCATGAAAGTGGGGTTCATGTAGTATGCGCTTCTCCGCGCGCTCAATTATAGGCATTCTGATCCTGATCTCTACGCTCGTGAGTGTATTTCTGTTTAGAGATTTATGGCCTGGCCTGATCTCTATCCACGCTGCAACTGCGCCCCAGCAGACTGTCACGACGGGTACCGTAGCTCCCTCGACAACAATCGATTCTCCCAATGCGCCTGCTACGGTTCCCAGGGGCGTGCGGCACATTCACCTGGGGAAGGGCCTGGCTGCTCAGGCCCCTCGGATCGAGGCAGCAGGTGCGCAGCTCGCAGGAGATGCAGGCCAGCTCCTGCAAAACTTCAATGGAACTAGCAGCCGCGACAGCGAGAAAACGAACTTTGGTTCTGAATTTCAGCCGCCCGATCAGGGCCTGTGCGTGGGCAACGGATACGTCGTAGAACCTGTGAACTCGGCCTACAATATCTATCGCACGAATGGCACCAGAATCGCCGGCCCCTTCAATGTCAATCGCCTGTTCAACGATGGGTACATGCAATTCACGAGCGATCCGCGCTGCTTCTATGATAAGTCAACCAATACCTGGTTCGCTGTCATCCTTTTCATCAGCAGCAACAACCAGGTTGGACGCATTGATCTCTCGGTGAACCCTACCGGCGATCCAACGACACCCTGGACAACGTACAAGATCAACGTAAGCGATCCCGGCGATCCTGGCTGCCCGTGCTTTGGCGACCAGCCCCTGCTGGGCATCGACCAGTACAATGTGTACGTCAGCACCAACGAGTTCTCGATCCTTGGGCCACAATTCAACGGCGCGCAGATCTACGCCTTCTCCAAGTCGCAGCTTGTGGCCCTATCTAAGTCAGTCCACTACGTCCACTTTGGCAACCTCAGTATTGGTGGCACGCTTGCTGCCTCGGTTCAACTCGCCATTTCCTTTGGGAAGCCCGA
The DNA here is from genome assembly GCA_902812455.1 of Chloroflexota bacterium. Next base: position 11,681 of record CADDZH010000006.1, read on the forward strand.
TGCTGAATACTTCGTGGAATCGCTGGATCCCAGTGGAACTTCCGACAACCGCATCGGCGCCTGGGCTATGACTAACCGCCAGGCTGTAAGCAAGGGAGGAATTCCTGACCTGTCCAATGTGGTTATCACCTCTGAGCCTTTTGGAGTGCCACCGGCCGCCCAGCAAGAGGGATCAAGCGCTGTGCTTGATTCTGGCGATGATCGCATGCAGCAGGTGCAGTACATCAATGGCAACCTCTGGGGAGAGCTGACCACAGCGATAACCCCTATCACCGATACTGAGGAGCGTGCAGGTGCTGCCTGGTTCGAGGTTCATCCAAATCTGGACGGTAACGTAATTGGGGGTGCAACTATCAAGAACCAGGGCTATGTTGTCCTACCGGGCAGCTACTTGATTTACCCGGCAGTGCAGGCCAGCCCGCAGGGCACAGCCGCTATGATTATGACGCTAACCGGTGAAAACTTCTACCCCAGCGTCGCCTATACTGTGCTGCAAAAAGGGCAGGCATCATTTGGCCCTATTCATATAGCCACTGCTGGAACCGGCCCTTATGTTTACCAGCCTCCCGCTCGTTGGGGCGATTACTCGTGGGCAATCCTCAGCCCCAATGAGAGTAGCTTCTGGCTGGCGACCGAGTACGTGCCGCCCGCTTCAAGCCAGACCACCGACGGAGAGCAAAACTGGGGTACCCGCGTGCTCGAGGTGAGCGCCCCGGCGTGAGACCTTCCAGGGCGACCGCAAGGGTTTACACGGTAGGTGTTTTGGGTGAGCGACGGGTGACGAGGGCAAGCGCAAGGCCCCCACGCCACCCCGCTCCACTCCTTGTCCCTACAACTATGTGCTAGTCTCTCTTGTAATTCCCTGTCTCTCGCGCTATACTTTGAAAAGCGCAAAGTGCGCAGGGAAAGAGCAATTCAATGAATGCCTACGATCTGATCGCGCCCTTTTACGACATTGAGCACGCGCACTTCCAGGAAGACATTGACTTTTACCTCCACTATGCTGAGATGTGTACCGGCCCGCTGCTGGAGCTGGCCTGCGGCAGCGGGCGCCTGCTTCTCCCGCTTGCCGAGCAGGGCTATACGCTTGTGGGAGTAGACAGCTCAGAGCAAATGCTTGCCCTGGCCCGCGAGCGCCTGCAAGAAGCGCAGCTCTCGTCGCAGGTCACGCTTGTCCAGCAAGATGTCTGCGAACTCCACCTGTCGCAGCAGTTCAGCCTGGCATTTATTGCGCTTGGCTCCTTTGCGCATCTTGCCACTCGCAAGACCCAGCAGCAGGCGCTGGCTGCCATACGCAGGCATCTGACAGTCGGGGGAAGATTCATCGTTGACATCAGCAACTCGGATGCTCGCTATATGGAGCATTTGAACGGCCAGTTGCTCCACCAGGGAACCTGGCCTGGTAATGATGGGACTTTTTTAACTCACCTGATCAGCCCGGCCTCCTCGACGACAAGCCACCTCCTGGAATTAACGCATTTCTATGATCGGTATGTCCAGGGAAGGCCGGTCAGCCGTACCGTCGCCACCACCTATCTCTACTTGTTTGAACGCAGTGAGATGGAGCTATTGCTTGAGCAGGCGGGTTTTGCCGTCAAGGATGTCTACGGCGATTATGCTCTTGGTCCCTACACACTTGAGAGTCCACGTATGATCTTTATCACGGAAGCGCATTAACGTGGGACTATGGTAGAGGTGGAGGACGATGGCAGAGGCAAGCTCTGCCACTACAAGGGCCACATATGATCTTTATCATGGAAGCGCATTAAGGTGGGACTATGACGGGCAAACTATTACATGATTGGAATCTTGAACCATCAGCCGCGATGAAATTGCAGCGCGAACTTGCTTCGCGTGTGATCCGCACAGACCAGTTGAAGGGAGAGGTGCGGCGCGTGGCGGGTGTCGATATGGCCATCAATGAGCAGAGTGGGATGGCACGCGCTGCTGTCGTGCTTCTCTCCTTCCCCGATCTGGAGATACTGGAACGACACGTCTACGAAGAACCCGTGCGCATGGAATATATTCCGGGCCTGCTCTCGTTCCGTGAAGTGCCCGCTATCCTGGGCGCATTTGCTCATTTGCGAGAGCAGCCCGACCTGGTGATGGTCGATGGACAGGGCATCGCGCATCCCCGGCGGTTGGGCATCGCTTCTCATCTTGGCCTCGTGCTCGATCTGCCTACTATTGGTTGCGCCAAATCAGTTTTGAGGGGTCATTATGACGAAAAGAAGCTCGGTGAAGAGGTCGGAGACTGGGTGCCGCTGACCGATCGTGGTGAAATCATTGGGGCTGCCCTGCGCACGCGCCCTCGCGTTAAACCGATGATTATCTCGCAGGGCCATCGCATCAGCCTGGAAACAAGCTTGCGCTATGTCCTGGCCTGCTGCAAGGGCTACCGCCTGCCGGAACCTACGCGGCTGGCGGATAAGCTCTCAAAGGATAACGAGTGGCGCGAACCGGAACCGGATGAGGGGCAGCAGCCATCGCTATGGGGATGATACAATACTATCTAGTAGGCATCTTCTAGGGATGCTTGAATGATGCACATCCACAACGACGTGGATGCAGAACAGGAGAACACTATATGGCAGAACATATCCCCGTCATCGTTGGTGCAGCAAGAACGCCAACGGGCAAATTTCTTGGCAACCTTGCCAGTTTCACTGCCCCTCAACTGGGTGCAATTGCTATAAAGGAAGCTGTGCGCCGTTCGGGCATAGCCCCGGACGCTATCGACGAAGTGATCATGGGTAATGTAGTCCAGGCAGGCATCGGGCAGGCTCCCGCCCGCCAGGCTGCTATCTATGCCGGATTACCTGATGATATTCCCGCCGTCACCGTCAACAAAGTCTGCGGCTCAGGCCTGAAAGCCGTCATGTTCGCGGCACAATCTATTCGTGCCGGGGACGAGCAGGCCTTTGTAGCGGGCGGCATGGAGAGCATGAGCAACGCTCCCTACCTGCTCATGAAAGCCCGTACAGGCTACCGCATGGGTGATGGAACGCTCGTAGACGCTGTCGTGCATGATGGCCTGTGGTGCGCTTTTGAAGATATACATATGGGCAACGAAGCCGAGATTATCGCCGAGAAATTCTGTGTCACTCGCGATGAGCAAGACCAGTTCGCGCTGCAAAGTCACCAGCGAGCTGCCGCTGCCACTGCTGCCGGGCGCTTCAAAGAAGAGATCGTGCCCATCGAGGTAAAGCAGAAAAAGGGTACGCTCATCGTTGATACCGATGAGCCTATTCGCATGGATACGACACTTGAAGCTCTCAGCAAGCTCAAACCGGCGTTCCAGGAAGGCGGTACCGTCACTGCCGGCAATGCCCCCGGCCTGAGCGATGGCGCCTCCGCCACGGTGGTCGTTGACCAGGCTTTTGCCAGGGAGCATGGCATGACGGAGCTTGCTCGCATTACGGGCTATGCTTCGGCGGCCATTACACCGCGCTACGTCTTCGCCGCTCCCACGCGCGCCGTTAACCGCCTCTTAGAGCGCACCGGCCTGAAACTCAGTGATTTCGATCTGATCGAGGTCAACGAGGCCTTTGCCGCGCAGACGCTGGCAAACGGCAAAGAATTGGACTGGGACTGGTCGCGCGTCAACGTTAATGGCGGCGCGATTGCGCTTGGTCATCCTATCGGTTCGAGCGGCTCGCGTGTCCTGATCACGCTGATCTATGAGCTGCGTCGTCGTGGTGGCGGTCGCGGCCTGGCAACCCTCTGCCTCGGTGGAGGCGGAGCCGTCGCCATGTCCATCGAAGTGTAAAAGGAAATACATATGAACAGAGCAGCCTGGATCAAAGAAAAGCGCCGCATAAACGAAGAGCGTATGGACGCCATCTCCAAAGATTACGATGAGCACTGGGGCCATATCAATCCCTCTCACGCCGCCTTCTTGCAGCGCTTCCTCGACCTGTGCCCTCCAGGCTGCACTATCCTGGATGCCCCTTGCGGCACGGGCAAATACTGGCCGATGATCCTCGACAGCGGGCGCTCCGTTTTTGGCATTGATCAATCACGTGGGATGCTGGCTCAAGCGCAGGCCAAATTTCCCAATGTGCCGGTTGAAAAGATGGGCCTGCAAGAACTCCCTTATGTCGAGGCTTTCGACGGTATCATATGCATGGATGCAATGGAGGTAATCTTCCCAGAACACTGGCAACTCGTTCTAAACAACTTACACCGCGCGCTGAGGCCCGGCGGGCATCTCTACTTTACCGTCGAGATCATCGACGAGCAGGAATTGCAGGAATCAATGGCAGCAGCCAGGGAACAGGGGCAACCCATAGTTGAAGGCGAATATGCGCACCATGGAGGGTATCATTACTACCCTCCGCTTGAGCAGGTCAGGCAATGGACGCGCGAAGCTGGCTTCACCATCCTGGATGAAGCTGAAGGCGATGGATACCAGCATTATCTAGTGCAGAAGCTGTAGGGGCCCGATTCATTGCGCCCTGTGCCAATCCTTAATCCACCATTCAACATGAGGCATCCCACTGTCTCGCGCACTCTGTATGAGAGCGTCCAGATCAAATGGGTCGCGCAGCATCTCGATACCCAGGCCATCTCCCTCCGAATGTATGATCGCGTACTCTGCCCAGGGGACGTTATACAGGTTTTCTACGCCCATCTCCATAGTGCCGTTCAGCGATAAGCCCACGCTGCCAGGGTTGAGCAAGAGTATGTCTTTGTAGCGCCGGAACATCTGGAAGTGTGTATGCCCGCCAGCCATGATGTCCGCCTTGAAGCCTGCAAGCATTGGCTCTAAGTCCTCGCCTGTTGTGGCGGAATGAATGATCTCATTAAAGGAGCGTGGAGAGCCATGAAAGCACAACAGTTTCTTGCCGCCGGAAAGAGCAAGCTCGATGGCTGGCTGAAATCCGCGTATGTACTGCTGATCGGATGGCGAGAGTTGTTGAGCGCCCCAGTACTCAACCTCTTGTTGATTAGATTTGTCCTGGTCTTTCGTTTCTTCCAGTTGTGGCTCCAGAAGCCATGCGTCGGTATTGCCCATGATAACAGGGCAGCCAATCGCTTTCAATCGATCAATGACTTCTCGGGGCTGGGGCCCAAGTGCAGCCACATCCCCCAGGCAAACAATGTGTTCGATGCCCCGGCTCGCAATGTCATCCAGGACAGCATTCAGCGCAACCAGGTTGCCGTGAATGTCAGAAATGATAGCAATATTCACCAAGCTCTCTCCTCCGTACGTTCTTTACGGATAAGCAGCAGCAATGCGCCTGCTATGAGAAACGAGATGGCCATTGTCCAGAAGGCGCCGCTAAAACCAAACTTATCGATGATCCAGCCAATAATGGCAGTCCAGGCAGAGCCGATGCCGAAAGCCAGGGCAAAGTAGAGGCCAAAAGCTGCATCGCGTATCTCATGCCGTGCCGAGTCTGCGAGATAGGCTTGCAAGAGCGGGCTTTCGGCATAAATGGCAAACCCCATTACCAGTAACGCCAGGGGAATAAGCAGTACGGGTAATCCTGGACTGGATAGATAGAGAAACAGGATAATCGTTGCCGCCGATGCCCCATAGAAGAAGTAGAGCATGCGCTTGCGACCGAGAGAATCCGAGAGCCGCCCGCCTATAAGTGGGCCAAGCACGCTACCGATCAGCAGGATGGTGAAGAAAATGCTGACAGTGCTACTGCTGAGGTGCCGGATATTTTCTAGATAGAGCGGCACAAACGTCGTGATATTGCCCAGGCCGCGCCCTCCGGCAGCAATGATGGAGACAAGCATGATGATCACCAGCGTGCGGCTGCCAAGCGGCTCGACCAGCGCTTTCAATTCTGCCTTCCAATCCCGGTGGGAGCTAGTATTACGCTGATCAGTTTCTCCTTCATCTCCCCGGTGCATAACCCGCCGGTCCAGCAGGTGTTTTTCATCAACCAGGATGAGAATGGCAATACCAAAGATGATTCCGGGTAATGCAGCCACGTAGAGCAGGGGACGCCAGCCCCACATGCCCAGCAGCGGACCGGCAATGAGAGGAACGGCCAGCGTACCAATATTGCCCCCAGCAACGTGCCAGGCCAGCGCGTAGCCATGCCGCTTGCGCCCGAAGCGATCCGTCAAATAAGAGCTGCCCACCGGATGCTGCGGTGAGCTTGCGATACGGGAAAGCATTGTCCAGAGCATCAATGTCCAGAAGCCGGTGATGGTGCCGGTGAAAAAGGTGCTGATCCCAACCAGAATGTTGCCAACGCCAAGCATGACCTTGCGCAGGATATAGCGGCTCAACAGTCCAAAGGCGATCTGCAAAAAGCCGCCCACGGCGCTCGGTATAGCGACGATCAGCCCGATTTGCGTGTAGCTGAGGTGGTACTCGACCTGGATGATCGGGTAAATGAGCGGCATCAGCACGGTCATGGCATGAATGACGGCATGAGCGCTACTGACAAGGAAAAGGTCGCGCTTAGCAGCAGGGATAGCGATAGTTTGTTCTTCAAGAGAGTCACGTTCGATTTGCGATAGTTGGGTAGAGTTACGAGTTCGCGTTGTTTGTTCCATTGACTACAGGTTCTCCTCCTGCTAAAAGTGTATCATAATTTCAGAGGAGAGACACCTGCCAATGAGTAGTGATTCTCCTGGTCGCCTGCTCAAAGACCTCCGTCAAAAATTCCAGGAGTGGGAACGAGCAGAAAGCAGTCAATCCTAAAATCCCCATATGCGTGTGATACAATACCTAATAAGATCCGGTTTTGTCATGCTGAGCCCATTCGCTTCGCTCAGGGTAAACTCAGCGAAGCATCTCGGTGGCCGTTGAGAAAGATCCTTAGCTTCGCTCAGGATGATATGTAGTGGCCTCCCTTGTGGGGGCCAGCGATTCATTCAGCACTCAATGAAGAGGAGCAGGCAGCCATGCTTGAGCAAAAATCACCTGAAACCCATACGAAAAATGTCATACCAACCGCTGTTGAACAGGGCACATTGTTTGATAAAACCACGCTTGAACAGTTGAAAGTCGAGGAGCAGCGCTGGGAAGAGACCACTGTGCAGAAGTCGATCCAGCGCATGCCAGAGCGGGATAATTTGATTACAACGTCCAGCGTTCCCCTTAACCGGCTGTATACGCCGCTGGATAACCAGAATATCGACTACATGCGCGATATCGGACTGCCCGGCGAGTACCCTTACACGCGCGGCGTGCAACCGACCATGTACCGGGCCAAGCTCTGGACCATGCGCATGTTCGCGGGCTTCGGCACGGCAGAGGATACCAATAAGCGCTTCAAATACCTGCTCTCACAGGGCCAGACAGGACTCTCAACCGCCTTCGACATGCCGACGCTCTACGGCTATGACACCGACCATCCCCTGGCGGCAGGCGAATTTGGCAAATGTGGCGTGGCCGTCTCCTCGCTGGCCGATATGGAAATCCTCTTCCAGGGTCTACCGCTCGACAAGATCACGACATCCATGACCATCAACAGCCCCGCCGCTGTAATCTGGGCCATGTATATTGTCAACGCTGAAAAGTGTGGCTTCCCCATGGCCTCACTCGGCGGCACGCTGCAAAATGACATCTTGAAAGAATACATTGCACAGAAAGAATTTCTCTTCCCTCCTGAGCCTTCCATGCGCCTCGTTACCGACACCATTGAATTCGGCACTCGCTACCTGCCAAAGTGGAACACGATCAGCATCAGCGGATATCACATCCGTGAAGCTGGCGCCACAGCAGTGCAGGAACTGGCTTTCACGATTGCCGATGGCCTGGCCTATGTTGATGAGGCGCTGAAACGAGGCTTGAAGATCGACGAGTTCGCGCCGCGCCTGTCCTTTTTCTTCGATGTGCATAACGACTTCTTCGAGGAAATTGCCAAGTTCCGCGCCGGGCGCCGGTTGTGGGCAAAATTGATGCGCGAGCGTTATGGCGCCAAAGACCCGCGCTCCTGGATGATGCGCTGCCACGCGCAGACGGCGGGCGTCTCGCTCACCGCGCAGCAGCCCGATAACAACGTTGTGCGTACCGCCATCCAGGCCCTGGCTGCCGTGCTGGGCGGCACTAACTCGCTGCATACCAACTCGCTGGATGAGGCGCTGGCTCTACCCACCGAACACGCCGTCCTGATCGCCTTGCGCACCCAGCAGATCATCGCCCATGAGAGCGGTGTTGCTAACACCGTCGATCCCCTGGGTGGCTCTTACTTCATCGAGGCCCTGACCGACCAGATGGAGCAGGCCGCGCTAGACTACCTGAACCGCATCGATGCCCTCGGTGGTGTGCTCGCCTGCATCATGAATGGCTTCTTCCAGCGCGAGATCGCTGAGTCAGCGTATCGCTACCAGCAAGAGATCGACCAGCACCAGCGCGTTATCGTCGGCGTCAATGATTACGTTATGGAAGAGGACATCAAAGTCCCGACGCTCTACATTGACCGCGAGGGCGAAAAAGCCCAGATTGCGCGGCTCCAGCGCATACGGCGCGAGCGCGACAATGCCGCCGTCAAACGCGCGCTCGACAACCTCCGCCGTGTGGCCGAGGGCACCGAAAATACCATGCCTGCCATTATCGAAGCTGTCAAAGCCTATGCCACGCTCGGCGAAATCATGGATGTCTTCCGCTCGGTGTTCGGGGAATACATGGAACCGGCAGTGTTCTAACGATCGCAGGAGTACATGCTTGTTCAATCGATCAAAAAAAGGGCTGATCAAAAGGCAGGAACTGAGCGCGGCGGAATTAGCGCAGGTTGAGCAGCTTGCAGATATCTGCAACAGCTATGAAAACCTCGACATGCGCATCAACTGGATCAAGTTGCGCCCGCGCTACTTCTGGGGCGCGCATGATTACCTGTATTACGAGGATGGCAGGCTCGTTGGCTACCTCTTTCTCAAAAGATATGGGACGACCAGGAGAGAACTGATGGGCATGGTTCACCCGGAGTATCGCTGCAGGGGCATCTTTACTCGCCTTCTAACAACTGCCATGCAAGAATGCAAGCGCCAGGGCGTGCAGCGGCTGGTCCTCACCTGCGAGCAATCCTCCCAGTCCGGGCAGGCCTTTATCACAGCGATTGGAGCCAGGTACGACTTTTCAGGATACAAAATGCTGCTGGAAACATTCCAGGAACGTTTTGCTTACGACGACCGGCTCGCGTTCCAGCGAGCCGATGAGAGTGACCTGAGCGCCCTTGTGATGATCATAACCGATGGTACCGCTCGAAACGCGGAAGCGGTACGGGAATCCTTGCTTTTCAATCTCCAGGAACCTCATTGCCAGGTCTATATTGCACGCTTTGGTGGTAATGAACTGACTTGTGGAGAGCCGCTGGGCTGTCTAAGAATATATGATCTGGGGAATGAAACCGGCATCTATGGCTTTGTAGTGCGCCCGGAATATAGGGGACGTGGCTACGGGCGGCAAATGCTGGAAGAAGTCATCCGTGCCATCAAGGCGTACAGCCAGAAACCCATCATGCTTGAAGTCGATACTACCAACACAGTGGCCATCAATTTATATCGTTCCTGCGGCTTCGAGGCGCAAAGAACCTATGATTATTATTACCTCGATCTCTAAGATGGCAAGGTTCGATTGTAAAGAAGAGTCCTAGATAGATTAGACAGTCACAATATGTCATCCTGAGCGAAGCGAAGGATCTCTCGTCGGTGAGCATCGGATGCTTCGCTCCGCTCAGCATGACATGGCTGACTCCTGCTGTTGATGAGGAACTATTACGTGTATTTGAGCCTTGTACAAAGATAGATCATACGTATGCAATGGTTAGAGCTAACAGTACAGGCGCATCCAGAAGCTGTAGAACCTGTGAGCGAGTTGTTGAGCCGCTACGCGCCCGGCGGCGTGGCTATTGAGGAACCCATCGAACTCCTGGACGAGGGACAGGCCTATCACGTCCTGGAGAACCAGCCCGTCAACGTTCACGCTTACCTCCCTATCGATGGCAGCGAGCAAGAAGCCTGCCAGCGCGTGAGCGAAGGATTGTGGCATCTTCACAGTCTGTGTACGCAATTTGTCGGAACGCTGCAAACGCGCATTGTGAAAGAAGAAGATTGGGCCAACGCCTGGAAAGATTATTACTACGTTACTCACATTGGGCAGCGCCTCGTTATCCGCCCATCCTGGCGCGCATATACTCCCCAGGATGACGAAGTTGTGATCGAACTCGACCCAGGTATGGCCTTTGGCACCGGCCAGCATCCAACGACTCGCCTCTGCCTGGAACAGCTTGAGCGCCACATGCGAGCCGGAATGCGTGTCTTAGATGTTGGCACTGGCTCCGGCATCCTGGCTTTAGCGGCAGCAAAGCTGGGAGCTTCCAGCGTCTATTGCATCGATAATAGCCCGGTGGCTGTAGAGAGCGCCAGGGCCAATGCAGCCGCGAACAACTTGAGCGACAAGATAACTGTTGCGCCTGGCACGCTCGATGAAGAAAGAGCAGCTCGGATGGAAGGGCAGTATGATATAGTAACGGTCAATATCCTCGCTCATGTTATTGGCGACATGGCTTCTCAGCTTGCCCATGTGCTGGCTTCAGGGGGATTGCTCATTGCGAGCGGGATTATAGAGGCGCACCTGCCGGAAGCCGAGCAGCCCCTGCTGGCCACAGGCCTGCAACTTATCGAGCACCCCATGATCGATGATTGGATCGCTCTCATCATGCGCAAACCCTAAAAATAGAGGAATTTCCATCTTTTGGAGTGATTTCTGAAGGTAGGCCGATGAATCGGCGGTGGGCACGATAAATCGGCCCCTACGTTGTATTCGGAAGGATGGAGAGCCAAACAGAGTAAAGCTATGCATCGCTTCTTTGTAGCGCCGGAATTGCTGGCGAATAGAGCTGACACACCTGATACAAGTGATACACCTGATACATTGGATACAAGTGATACATCCGATAGATCAGAATCACCAGCACTGCCAGTACATATCACCTTACCGGAGAAGCTCGCACACCAGGTGCGCGATGTGCTTCGCCTGTCTACTGGTGAGCAACTGATCTTGCTCGATAACAGTGGAGATGAAGTGCTGGCCTCAATCGTGAAGAGTAGTCGCGCAGGCGTTGAGGTGCAAGTCCTTGAGCGGCGGCCAGGGAAGAGCGAATCTGCGGTGCAGATCATACTTTGCCAGGGGCTTCTCAAGCCGGCCCGCTTCGAGTGGGTCTTAGAGAAAGGTACCGAGCTGGGCGTGGCCGTTTTCGCCCCTATCCTGTGCCGACGCTCAATGGCCGGGCTAGAAGATACAGGATCGGCGAAAATAGAACGCTGGCGACGCATTATCCAGGAAGCTGCGGAACAATGCGGCCGTTCGCGTCTCCCGGCGCTCTTGCCAGTTCGGCCTTTCACGCAAGCCCTTACAGATATTCCCACAGGCGCTTTGCCCCTCATACCCTGGGAAAAAGAACGCAATCAAACGCTGCGAGATGTGCTGGGACGCCAGAGGCCTGCGAATGCTGGATTTAGCGCATCCCAGCAGGACGAGCGCAAAACAATTGCCGCCCAGTCTATCCAGGTGGTAATATTTATTGGGCCTGAGGGTGGTTTCATGCCGGAGGAAGTGGAATTAGCGCAGCGGCATGGCGTGCAGCCTGTAACGTTGGGGCCACGCATCTTGCGGGCAGAGACGGCGGCTCTGGCTGCTATTGCCAACGTCATGTACGAATTGGAGAAGTAAGTTGAGGGTAGGGGCGATGCTTCGCCACCGGCCACCATTGCCCTGGCTTTTAGCACCCGATAGTTGGTGGAACCCGAATATCTCATGGACAGAACAGAACACGAACAGGCTCAAGATGATTTCGAGGTAGAGATAACTGACCTGCCCGGCGCAGGTTCAGTGCATGCTCCTTCTGACGAGCCTGCCTCACAGGCTTCTTCCCGGTCTCCATTGCGGCCACGCTTCACACCACGCCAGCGCAGATTGCAACTGGCCATAACTATCGCTATGGTCGCGCTCGTATTATTACTTATCCTGGTAAGCTATACTCCAGCGCGAAACACAGCCCTTCTTGCCCTGTTAGGCTCAACGCCCACCCCTACGCCAACACTGAGTCCGGGCAGCAATCTCTTCTACGTCCGTGCCGATCCTCCCTGGGGCAGGCTCTCACTCGATGGGCATCTTCTCTCTCATCTCCCCGTTGTAGGCGTCGATCCTCCTCTCCAGCTCGCTCCCGGCCAGCACCAGCTCGTCTGGCAAGCTGCCCCGTTTCGTCCTCTGACCTGTTCCATCTCTGTACCGCCTGCTCAGGCAGATACCTGCCAGGCGAATACAAAAGTCTATGTGAATCCAGATCTCGATGCCCAGGTTATTGAACTCCACGATTCGCTTGCTACGCTTCCCACAGCGCAGCGTATCGCGCTGATAGACGCGGCTCAGGCCGATCTGGATGCCTTGCAGTCCACTGAGCTGCTCAGGCCTGGAGAACTGTATGTCAACGCAGGGCAGGAACAAGGGCGGTCAGCCAGCGTAGCAAAACAGCCCCTGCTTGCTACGCTCCGCTTCCAGTTGGATACCGGCAATCAATTGGGGCTTCCCTGCTCCGTGAACATCCTCTGCGAATTCCGCGGGCAGGATTGCCGCCTGTTTTGCGCTCTCCCGGTTGCTGCCCGCGACAGAAATTCTGCGTCCACATGGAATGTGGCGGCAGTAGTACACACTGCATGGGAATATACGACGCTGGATGGCCAGCCTGTCGCTGCTAATCAACCCGACAACCTTGATGGCCTGGGCGCGATTGAGCACCTGGTGACACTACATATTACCTGGAACGTTATACAATGGCACGTTACCTTCCAGCCGGTAAACCCCTTCGAGTCTTTTGTCAGCAATCTTGCCTGCGCCTCGACAGAGGATGCTATCAACTTCAATCCCTCACTCGCCGGTACCTGGAAGTTATCATCTGGCCCAAACAATGCTGCCGGTTGCCTGGCAGTGGCAACGGTGGAGGAAAACGATGGGGGCCTGTCATCTCCCTCTCAACCCGTAGTAGCTTATTGCCTGCATCGCTTCGGCATCTTCCTGGCAGCAAATGAGATAGCTCATCGCCTCTGGCCTTTCATGCCAATGGCCGACTCCTACGAGCAAAGCCTTGCAAAACGGCTGGCCACTCTCTCCGGCTGGACATTCAACATGCCCCCGATTGGGCCTTTTGTTTCACTCAGGCAGGGCAGCGAAAGAGCATTTCATGCCAGCGGCGGAGCGGTATACTAATTGACCCTTAACCTCTTTTTGTGTTATCATAACGCAACGTCTAATTGGCTTTATGTAAACTTATTGTAGGCTACGTTATGGATGATGTTATACCTGGCCCGCTACAGCACCTGCGCGCTTTGCCGCGTGGCCCCATTCCACTTGTTGATCTCTCCACAATGGTAGCCCAACTGGGACTGAGCGAACTACGCGCTATCGCCCGCGAATACGAGATCTCAACGACCGGAATAAGTAAACAGCAGCTCGCGGAAGCCATTACGGGGGCTCTCCAGCAGCCCGAAGCAGTACGAAAAGTGGCCGCAACACTGGAAAAACCGCAGCGCCAGTTGCTGGCAACTATTGTACTGGCCGGCGGGAGCGTGACCGACGAAGACCTGCGCGGCCTGTACGAGCGATTCTCCTTTGGGCAACCCGAAAAACTACAGGATATACTCGCCGTACTCCAGAACAAAGCCTTACTTTTTCGCACAAGCCTCAATCGTTTTCCGCAGCAGCGACTTGCTCTGAGTGGCTCTTTCCTCGATACTGGCTGGCATGTTCCCTCGGAAGTCCGCGCAGTTTTACGGGTCTCAGTACCTGTTACCCATTTCAACGTACAGGAAGAAGCCGATCGAGCAATAACGATACAGCATGTAGAGCCATACAGCTTGCTGGCAAAGCTGCTGCTGGTTGCACGCGCTTTACATGGTTATCCCTTTGAGCAGGACAGGGATGCGCGTCTTCCCGCTCAGCCATCCTCTCATGCATCTGCTCTAGCCCGCTTGCCCGGAGCTGCTCGAGAGGATAGGGCCATTATTCCCCCGCCGGCCGATTTTCCTCCTGCATCCTTAATAGAAACATTGCAGGCTGCTGTTCCACATTCGCCCGCATTCTTGCGCTACGCGTTTCACTTGCTACGACTAGCCGATATTCTACATAGAGATGATACCGGGTCACCATACTTGCGACTCCTTCCTAATGCTGCTCGCTTACTGATAGGGCCTGGATACAGAGAAGTGGCTCGCGATCTGTTTGAACTCTGGCTCACACAACCAGGCTATGACGAATTGTTTGAGCTGCAAGAAGAAGGATTGCGCCTGCAATGCTACAGCACGCCGCTCAATCATCCCGTCCTGCGTAGCGGCGAACTGGAGATGGAAAATGCTGAGGCCCGGCAAGCGATTGTGGCGCTTGTGGCTCAGGCCCCGCTCAATCAGTGGATAAGTTTTCCCGCGTTCGCACGTTTTATCTACCGGCTGAACCCTTTATTTTTACAGAAACGGCAACGGCTATTTCCATCGCCACACTGGTGGATTGAACAGGAAGAGGGGCGCCCCTTGCAGCCTATGCAGGTGCAGGATTGGATGCGCGCTGAAGGTCACTACCTTGCACGCATGATACGCGGCCCGCTGCACTGGTGGGGCATTACCAACCTGGCCGTTTCCAAAGAGGGGCGCTTGCTGGCCTTCTGCCTTACTCCAATGGCCGGTCTTCTATTGAACGGGTTAGAGCCGGATGAGCTGGATGATATGCATGATTATCAGGACACGTTACCCCTTCTAGAAGTGGAAGAAACGGGCGGCTTGCTCCTCGCATCTAGCCCAGGCGCGTGGCCAATGATCGAACTGATCGAAGATTTCGCAGAAGCAGCCGGCGTGCGCCGGGGTCGCCTTCACTATCGCCTGACCCCTAAAGCGCTTGCCGGTGCTCTAGGCCGGGGACTGCATCCAGCGTTGTTACTGCAACAACTCCGGGTTATTGCAGAAAACTTGCAGGATAAAGGCTCCCTGGCACAGGTGCTGGCCCAGATCGAGCGCTGGGCCGCCAGTTATGGCCGCGTAAGGATTTATACAGGGGCCTCGATGCTGGAGGTAGCAGATCCCTCAGTGATGCGCGAACTGGCGCTTACGACTTCGGTTGAACAATACATCGTCCAGCCTATTTCTCCAACGTTGACGATTCTGAAAAAACAGGGAGTGGAGCGCGTCACCGAAGAACTCAAGCGACGGGGCCAGATTCCTTTGCTGCATGAAGAGGTATATTATCATGGAACAGAGTGATCTTGACCTGCTACAAACTGTGCCGCCCTATCACTTGCAGTCGCTTGTCCGATCCCGGCACTTGCCGCTTCCCTCCAGGGGACAGAACCTGAACACTGTTTCTACAGCGACTGCTTCAACCATGAGCGAGATTGCTCAATATCTCTTCGCTTCTTCTAATATTACTGAGGCCATTCACAGCCTCAATGATGGAGAGATGCTAATCTTACGAGAGCTGGCTGCCTGTGGCGGTCGCGCCAACAGCCGTGACCTGGCCTTATATCTCATGAAAAGCGGCAAGCTCAACTCCTCAAAAGGATTGGAATCTCTCCCGTTGAGCGATCGGAGCAGTGGACTTTATCCAGTAGCTCACCCGCACGGCGCTTTTGAACAGGCCCTGCATCACCTGCTCCTGCTAGGCCTGCTCTTCTGGGGGAAGCAAACGAATTTTGCTGGCCGCGACTATACCAATGGCGTCTACGATGGAGTGCTGATTGTGCCGCAAGCTGTGAGAGAGGTTGTCCAGGAGATAGTTAGCCAGGAGGGCCAGCAAAAAGAAGAGCAGCAGCCTGTACACATCACTATTGAGGATATAGAAGAGGGTATGTGCACCTTCCAGCGCACTCTCTACCTGTACTGGTCGCATGTGGCCTCGCTGCGTGAAGGACTGCAACTGGTGAGCAGTGGGCTACTCTCTCGCTCTACTCTTCGTCAAGTCATGGAACTCCTTAACCCACCTGTGCGGTCAGAGCAGGCACGCACAGAGCAAGATGTACCTCGCCTGCTCTTTATACGCCTGCTTCTCACGCAGTTGGGACTTTTACAAGAACGAGATCACACTCTGCGTGCAGTTCCTGCGGAGGATTTTTTCGCGCTGTCTCTCTTAGAAAGGGTTCGTCGCTGTTTCCAGGCCTGGCTGGGGACCCCATTCTGGAATGAGCTGGCCTATTTGCCGGACGTGGTTGTGCGTCCCGGGCCTGCTCCCCTTGAACCCGCTCACGAGGAAGCCGTGCGAGCACGCCAGATGGTAATGGAGCGATTGCTGCATGAACAGCCCGGAAGCTGGCAGGATATATCTACGTTCATTGCTCGTAGCAAGTTATATGTGCCCTACCTGCTCTTCCCACGCAGTTACGGCTCGCGTGCCGATCGCTATTCTATAGGAAGTAATCCATACGGCTGGGATTTTCGCTTGCGGCACGGCTGGTTGACCCATCGCGAAGGCTGGCATTTCGTGGAAGGCGGCTTTATTCGCTCAATCATATCCGGCCCGCTACACTGGCTCGGCCTCACAGAGATCGATAAAGAGCATAGTCCAAGCACATTTCGCCTATCACAGCATATTTCTGCCATCGCCGGTGATGCTTCTCCAGTCATCGAAGAGGCAA
Organism: Chloroflexota bacterium; assembly: GCA_902812455.1. The sequence goes on from CADDZH010000006.1 coordinate 28,264, forward strand.
CATGGGGGAGACTCATTGTGCAACCGAACTTTGAGCTGGTAGCCCTGGCGCCCGTCTCTGAAGGCCTGTTAGTGAAGCTCGACCGCTTTGCCGAGCGCATACGCCTGGAGCACATTGCCCAGTACCGCCTGACCAGAGCCAGCATCACTCGTGCTATCCAGGCGGGGTTCTATACCGATTCTATCTTGCAAGTGCTGCGGGAAGCCGCGGGAGAAGGAGCAGAACTGCCGCAGAACGTGCAGTATTCGCTGGTTGAGTGGGAACGGCAGGCCCGCCGTATCGAAATGTGGCAAGATGTAACCTTGCTGGAGGTGGACGATGCTGCGCTGCTGGATACACTCTTCTCAGAGGAAGAGACTCGCTCAATGCTTGGGCGCCGCCTCTCCCCGGTATTGGCAGAAGTTCTTCCCCAGCATCTACCAGGGCTAGAAGGAGCCTTATGGAAGCGCAATTACTTGCCAGCACTCGCAGCAGCACCTGCTCACGATGGGCTAGCAGAAGCGGGGCGCTTGCCGGAGCGCCCACCTCAATGGAAACTCTGTGATGATGGCCTGCTACAACCCCTCTATGCGGTGACCGATCTGTACTTGGCGGCAGAAATTGGACGTATCAGTGTATATGACGAGGCAACAGGATGGCGTAAAATAACGCCGGCAAGCATCCAGCAAGCTTGCCAGGCGGGCATCTCATTGTCATCCATTACACAGTTCCTGCAACAATATTGCGAAGGGGGCGTGCCAACCTCATTTCTCATTCGCCTCAAACTCTGGGGCGGTGGCTACGGTGCGCAGGCTTCTGTGCATGTCGAGCAAGCTCCCATACTCTATCTTTCAGAGCAGGTCCTGCAAGATATACGGGCCGACAAAGAAATACAGGCCCTGCTCGGAGACGAAGTCCCTTCAGAGGGCCGGCTGGTGCGCGTACCTCCAGAACACCTGGAACGGGTGATCTTCCTGCTCCAGGAACGAGGATTTATGGTCGATTAGTCCCGAAAATCCGAAAAATATTGTTGACAAACGCCTTCAAATGTGCTATCTTAGTCATTGCTAATGAGAACGCACTGGCGTTTTTGCGGGAGTGGCTCAGTGGTAGAGCATCTCCTTGCCAAGGAGAAAGTCGCGGGTTCGATTCCCGTCTCCCGCTCCCTTTCCTGAGATATTGCGGCGACGTAGCCAAGTGGTAAGGCACGGCTCTGCAAAAGCTGCACCAGCGGTTCGAATCCGCTCGTCGCCTCCCAATGCTCTCTACTTGCTCTAATTCGATCGGCTCGCTCGATCAGGACACCATCCATGCGGCAGCAACATAGTTACCCCATTGAAGCTATCATCCTCAAACGCACTGATCTGGGCGAGGCTGATCGTATTTTGACCCTCTTCACCCCTGGCAAAGGCAAATTTCATGCTGTCGCCAAAGGCATACGGCGTCCCATTAGCAAAAAAGCAGGCCACCTGGAGCTACTCAGCCACAGCCAGCTCCAGCTCGCCCTGGGTCGCAATCTCGATATCATCACGCAGGCCGAAATTCGCGAAAACTTTCTTAACCTGCGCACACAACTCTGGCATATGACCTGCGGTCTCTACCTTGCCGAACTGGTTGATCGCTTTATCGAGGATCATAGCCCGCATCCCGCTGTCTACAACCTCATGCTCCAGATGCTGCGCAGCCTGGAAGCGGACGCGGTAGACATACAGCAGCGCAAAGCAAAGGGTAATCTTATTCTGGCAGGCCAGGAACTGACGCGCAGCAACCTCCTGCTGCGCTACTTCGAGATCCACCTGCTCTCTCACATCGGCTATGAGCCTGCCTTTCGCAATTGCGCCCATTGCGCCAGTGAACTGAAACCTGAAGAGAATGGATTTGCTGCCTCTTTAGGAGGCGCGCTCTGCCCTCAATGCTCTCGCTTATGGACTCGCCCGCTCTCGATGAACGCGCTCAAAGTCCTGCGGCTACTCCAGCGTAGCGCCTGGAACGACGTACCCCGCCTGCGCTTAGATGCCTCTATACAGGCGGAAATGGAGGCAGTGATGCATGGCCTCATACGCTTTCACCTGGAACGCGATATGAAATCCTGGAGCTTCCTGGACATGCTGAAGCTGCGGGCCTGAATCCTTGATGGTCGCCCGTCCATTTGGTGTGATATACTCTACTTTAACATCGCTGTTACAACCATCGCTCGCGGAGGTATGTATGAGTGAGGCTGCCCCATCCACTAATGCCGGGCTAAGGAGCCTTGGGCAAAGCGCCAGCAAGTACGCACCCTATGTCTTCTGGGTCATGTTTTTCATCAACCTGCTCAACTACATGGATCGCTACGTCTTCACCGGAGCCGCCAATACTGTGGCGACGGAGCTTGGGCTGAGCATCGACCAGGTTGGATTTATCGCCTCGGCTTTCCTGATCGTCTACACACTTGGCACCCTGCCGCTCGGCGTGTGGGCAGACCGTTCCAAACGGAAGAACATCATCGCGCTGTGTGTTACTATCTGGAGCCTGGCAACTATATTTACTGCCCTGGCCAATAGCTTTATTGCTCTTTTTCTCTCGCGCATGGTTCTCGGTATTGGAGAAGCCGGCTACTACCCTGCCGGCACCGCCCTGCTCAGCGACTACTATAGTCGTAAAAAGCGAGCACAGGTTATGAGCCGCTGGACAGCAGGCTCACTTATCGGCCTGATGATCGGCTTTATTGTTGGTGGCGTAGTTGCAGGCCTGGGATACGGCAAGTGGCGGCTCGGCTTCGTCTTCACGGGCATCCCCGGCCTCTTGCTCGCTTTTCTCGCCTGGAAAGTGCGCGAACCCCGGCGCAATCAAGCCGACGAGGAGGCCCTGGAGCTTGAGCCTTCCCCACTCGCCGGAGAAGTTGAAGTGCTTGATTCATCGCATATGGCCGCTGTACCCAAGAATGTGGTGAAGCAATTTGGTACCCTGCTGCGCATCAAAACCCTTGTTGTCTTGATTATCATGCAGGTCTTTGCCTACTTCGCCCTGGGAGCGGGTGTCACCTTCCTGCCCATCTACCTCCAGCAGAAAGACACGCTTGGCCTCACTCCGGGTCTGGCCAGTATTCTCTCCGGAGGAGTGGTTGTCGTCGCCGGCATTGCCGGTGTCTTACTTGGCGGCTACACGTCAGATCTCCTCAATCGCCGCTATCCAGGCGCCCGCGTGCTCATCTCTGGTATTGGCTTCTTGCTCAGCGCGCCCGCCCTTGCCCTGGTTGTCACCATCCACAACGAGGCTATCTTCATTGTGTGCTTCTTTATCACGGTGATGCTGCTCAACGTGTACAGTGGGCCGAGCACGGCTGCCATCCAGGATGTCGTGCCATCGGTGCTTCGCGCCTCGGCAGTCGCTATTACGCTGCTGATCGCGCACCTGCTCGGTGACGCCTTCTCCCCATCACTCATAGGAGTATTAGCTGCAATTTTTGATCCCACTCATGGGCAGCACTTCGCACACCATGTCGCCGGGCACGACCTGAGCCTGGCTTTCCTGGTTACCTGCGTCCCCGTGCTCATACTGGCAGGCCTCGCCGGTATCTTCGGCTCACGCTGGATGAAAGTCGACCTGCAAGCGGCCGAGCAGGCTGATCGATTAGCGAAGGGATAGGGAGAATGGATCATGTTATAATTAGGCAAGAGCGTGATAACTAAAGGAGAAGCAAATATGGCAACTACGCTTGAAGAGATTCGCAAGGTCGTTGAGCGGCTCCCACTCGATCAACAACAAAAGGTTTTGGAGTTCGCACAGGGGCTAATACAAACATATCAAACCAGTGCGTCTTTGTCTATGCCCACAACGCCTCTGCCACCAGGTACGCCTGGCTCTGCCTTGTTACAATTACGATTCAGATCGTCACGAGAAGATGCCAGAGCAATGGAACGTGCATTAGAAGATACCGAGAGGATCGAGCCAGATGAGTACTAGTTATCTATTGGATTCGAGCATACTGGTGCTTTTATTGCAGCAAGATACAAAAATTAACCAAAGGCTGGCTAAGATAGCGAACGGGGCATTCTATGTATCTATTATCGCGCTAGGCGAACTCTATTACGGTGCAGAGCACTCGGGCTCTGTTGAAAACAGTCACGCAGATGTAGATGTATTAACACGCACTATGGCGGTTTTAAACGCAGATAATGCGACAGCCAGAAAGTATGGTCTCCTTAAACACCAGCAACGAGTCAAGGGATTGATGCTGCCAGATAACGACCTCGATCGCTGCAACGGCGTTACAATATGGTTTAACACTTATCGCAAGAGATCGCCATTTTACATGGATTACCGAACTTGCTTCTGAACAATGGTAGATAATAGGTTATCTACCTGCTGGTACTAGCAGCTTCGCTCGATCCTTGTCGCTGGCGTGACTTGGCACCCCATATAGCCCCGGCGATTGCCAGCGCCATCAGAATCAGGGTAATGATCGTTGCCTGGTGCAGCAGAGACACTGCGTGATTCACCTCTAGCATGTTGCGATAGTTTGTATCAGGCACAAGCGGCAGATCAACCGAGTCACTTATTTCAACTAGCGCATCACTACTTTCAACCGTTACATACACGCGCTGCAACTGCGGATCGGCCTCGACCCCATCCGGGCCTTGCCCTACCTGCAGCGTTCCCAGCACGCCAAAAGTCTGCCCATCAATCACTGTGATGGTCGTACCCGCATTCTGATCGTTCAGGCTGGTATCCTTATTGCCTTCATCCGCAACATAAATGCGGCCGGTTGCTGTATTAAAGGCAACGCCTTCCGGGTAAGGGCTAACGGGAACGCGGGCGATGACCTTATTCGCATTACCATCGATCACATCGAGTTCTTGCCCTAGTGAGCAGACGGCATAGACACGCCCTGTCGCCTCATCTACACGCAATGGCTGTAAGGGATCAGCCGCCACCGGGATGGTAGCCAGGATACGCCCATGATCTTCGTCATAAACCGTAATTGTATTTGCGTTGCTATCTCCCACATAGAGCCTTCCCAGGCGGTTATTGATACCCAGCGCTGCTGGATGTGGGTCAATAAGCAGGGTTGATGATCTCGCACTGAGCTGGCCTGCCGGAGAAGTAGCAAGCGTAAAAACCTCGATGATGCCTCTCTCGCTGCTCGCAACATACACGCGCCCGCGCTTCGTATCGATGACCAGTCCCTCATCGCCAACCGCTGTATTCACACTATACAATGTCTTGCCGCTGGCCCCATCCAGGATAGCCAGCAATCCTTTTCCACCCCCATACAGCAGGCTACTCACAAAGACACGATGGGTTTGGCTATCCACCTCTACGTCGGTGACCGTGTCTCCTACCTTTGCCTGCCAGCGCACGCTGCCCTTAACAGGATCGAAGCCGACCACAAGACCAGGATATTCGTAGGCGATATAAACCATGTGCGTGCTTGTATCGACAGCCACTCCTTCGGGATCAGAACTGTTGCTCACGTGAAGCACTCCAATGATCGGAAAGCCACTGGCGTACACGGTATGAGGGTACAGGCTGATGAACAATAAGCCCAGCAGGAGCCCTAAAGCGATAACAATATTGGCTCGCCATGTTCTTCGGTTTACATGAAATACGGATAGCATAGCTTTATTATATCTTGCAGGATGTGGTTTTGGTCGCATTCCCATTGTGACGTTATATATTGTTCAATTTTTGAAGAGTATGCTATAATGCGCTCAAAAGACCCGGAACTCTATTGACAAGTGGAAATGGCCTGCTATGCTAACGGGCAAGGAAATGATATCGTAGAGTCTCAGGAATGCAGTCCAGGCAGTAAAAAAGCGGTGAATGAGATATGGCAAGTAATTATCCACCTGATGCGAATAATATAGCTTCTCCCAGCAACTCTCTTACGCCACAGAGCGGCGCGAATGGGGGAAATCCGCCAACTCCAGCCCAGGCTATTTCAGGCGGAGCACCTGGCGCCCACTTGAAGCGGCTGGCTTCTGGAACCGAACTTTCAGCAGGCCGGTATAAGATCGAGAGAGCGGTGGCAGCAGGAGGCATGGGTGCAGTCTACAAGGCCATCGATACACGTTTCAACCGGCCATGCGCCGTCAAAGAAATGCTGGATGAGTTCCAGAGCGAGAACGACCGGTCGCAAGCAGTGGAATGGTTTACGCGCGAAGCCACGTTACTGCTCGATCTCAATCATCCGTGCATTCCTCGCGTGCGTGACTTCTTTGTCGAAGGAACCAAGCATTACCTGGTCATGGACTTCATTGAGGGCCGTACCCTGGGCGAAGTGCTGGAAAAAGAAGGCAATATCATGGGAGTGAATGGCGCTCGCGGGGTTTCTGAAGCGCGAGCCCGTAGCTGGGGGCAGCAGATATGCAACGTCTTAGCCTACCTCCATCGCCAGACTCCGCCTATCATCTTCCGTGATCTCAAGCCCTCCAATATCATGGTCACCGATCGCGAGGAGATTAAGCTGATCGACTTTGGTATTGCCCGCAATTTCCAGCCGCAGCGACAGTCAACGGTGATCATGACCGTTGGCTATGCGCCGCTCGAGCAGATGGCCGGAAACGCGGAGCCACGCAGCGATCTCTATGCCTTAGGCGCCACTCTGCACAAGGTTCTCACCTATCATGACGCCGCCAACAATAAGCCCGATATCTTTACCTTCCCACCGGTGAGGGCTTTGCGACCCGATATTTCTGTTGGCTTCGAGCAGGTCATCATGAAAGCGCTGGCACCAAACCTCAACCAGCGCTGGTCGAGCGCCACTGAGATGGAGCGAGCCATCATCGCCCTTCCTCCCCCTCCTCCCCCTGCCGGGCCGAATCCCGCCGCGGCTGGTGGAACAGCACCGGCAATCCCTCGTCCAGCAAATCCGCAAACACCTAATAGCGGGCCACGCGGTGTTGCTACTCCTGCGTTCAACGCCGCACAGCATACAACTACCGGTCCCGCCGGCAGACACATCATTGCGGCACAGGGATATATCAACGCCAATCGCGTCGAAGAAGCTTACGCCGCTGTTCAGCAGGCCTATGTCCTCGAGCCTAATAACGCGCTGGTGCATAAGATCTTTGGGCAGGTCTTTGCGCGGCGCAAGCCGCCAGCTATCGAGCAGGCTCTTCAAGCATATAATCGTTCGCTGCAACTCAACCCGAATGATGCTGAAACGCATAAACTGCTGGGAGATGTTTCGCTCTTCCTGCGCAGGCAGCCCCTGCCGGCCATCCCTGCATATATTCAAGCGTTACGCTTGAATCCTAACGACGTGGAGGCACACCAGCGCCTGGCTCAGTGCTACGAGGAGACTAACCAGCTCGAACCCGCTTTGCGCGAATACCTGGAAGCGGCACGGCTTGCACCTGCGCAAACAGGTCTCCACCTGAAAGTTGGGCAACTTGCCTTCCGCCTCAACCAGTTGCCTGTGGCCGAGCGGGAGCTGATCATGGTTCTGAGGCAGCATCCAGAAGATTACCAGGCCCGGTTTTTACTCTGCCAGGTCTATGAAAACGAGGGGAAGTTACTCGATGCTGAGCGCGAATGCTCGTATGTAATCCGCGTGATTCCAGCAGCGCAGCCAGTGCTGGCTCGCATACGCAGCCGGCTAGGACGGTAAAAGCAGCGGCCATCCATAATCAAAAGGCCCACACGAGGGAGAAAGAGCCTATGAGGACACATAACTTACCAATGACACAAACCAGCACTCATCCTTTCGCACGCCTGTTCCGTTCTTTGCTTGGCGGACTACTTTTTGCCTGCCTGCTTCCCTCACTCGCTTTCGCCTCCTCCACGAGTGGAGGCTTTCGCTTTGGGCAGTCCCAGGGACTCGATCTCGCCAGCGTCTCGGTAGTGCGATTGGTTGTCACCTACAGCCGGGCTATTGCTGCCCCCAACTGCGCCCCTGTTACCACTACCGGGCTGGGTGTAATCGCTGGTAGCTGGAAGACGGGAGGCAGCTCTACCTTTACCGATTGGGTGCTCACTGACGATACGCTGGTCAATCCTGCCGGTGTCTCTACCTGCCAGGGCAAAACAGCTCCTCTGAGCACTATTCAGATCTATGTCAACAGCGCTTATACCAACACCGCTTCAGGTGCGCTGCTGGCCACGCTCCAGTGCCAGCCAGCACCCAGCCAGAGCCAGCCCCCACAAGGACAAACTTCTACCTGTGGGCAGCAACAGGGAAATATTTCGCTTGGCGCTACCCAGCAAATTATTTGCCAGACGCCTGCCAGCAGCCCTTGTACGGCTGGCACGGTCCTGATCCCTTTTAGCAGCAGCCAGCCGCAGCCCTTCATCGACCCCAACGTGTTGCAAAATACGAACGCGTCGCCCTTTGGCATTGAATTAGCCAGCGCCGCCAATAGTCTTGGCCTGCCAACCCCTTCGCCTTCTCAGGCCACGTCGTTCCTGGTGCCTAAGCAGGTGCAACTTTCTAGCACAGCCTCCATGAATAGCGAAAAGGGCATGCCGATTGTGAACGGGAATGGCCAGCTCGTTGATATGAGGACGAATGCAGCAGATAGTGGAGGGAACATCCTTGCCTTTGTGAAAAGCACGTTAACCCCGTTGCAGTCAGGGCATACCAATCCTTTGCATGATGCCTGGGAACGTGGGATCAACGATTATTATAGCGGGCATCACAATAAGGTGCGGGCTGATTTTGCATCGATTACCGGCCTCAATCCAGAATTCCAGGCAGCAGCAGCTTTTGCCGGCCAGCTTGTGCCTCCAACAAGTAGCAAGGGGGGCCATCCTACAACAGGCACTGCCAATACGTTAGGAACTTCTCCCTCTCTGCAGCTAGTTGTCGCCCTGATCCTCTTAGTGCTTTTGTTGCTGGCCGCCGGTTTGCTGTTTTTACGCAGGCAGATCAGGCGGCGGCGAGAAGCGGCAAGAGAAGCAGCGGAGGAGATGCGCCGGGCCAACGCAAAAGCCGAGGTGGAAGCGCAACGTATAGCTGCACAGGAACAGGCGCAACGCCAGCAGGCCAGGGCGGCAAGGAAGCAAGCGCAAGCCACGCCTGTTCAGAAGCAGGCCGCGAATATGGTACCTGCAGGGCAGAATCTTGCATCTTCACCACCATCGCCCCTGCGCTGCCCGAATTGCGGCTATCCTGTGGGGCAGGGTGATAATTTCTGCTCCCAGTGCCGTTCCCCGCTTGTACTCTCCGATTCGGGACTGAATGTACGATTAGCAATGCCTCCTGCTCCCGCTCAGGCGCAACCACCTTTAGCTGCACCGGCTGGGGCTGCGCCGCCATCTTCTCTATCCATCTCTGACATGCCAACCAGGGAGATGCCACCGAGCCAGAGGCAAAACGGGCAACCACTGGCAGATGCTGCCTCTGAGAAGACGGTCCCTTACAGGGTGGAGCAGGTGATGGGTCGCAATGTGAAATTTATTGTAGGCACGCTTTCTGACCCGGGCATTAAACGCAAAGACAAGCCTAACGAGGATAGCCTTTACGCCGCTATCGGAGGCCATTCCCAGAATGTGCAGCTCCAGCAATTCGGTCTATTCGTCGTGGCCGACGGCATGGGAGGTCATGCCAATGGCCAGGATGCCAGCCGCTTAGCAATCCAGACCATCGAAGAGCGCCTGCAGCCCAGACTGCTGAGTAACGAACCCTTCCGTAACGGGGATTACGTACAACTCCTGGTCGATGCTGTCCAGAGTGCCAATGTGGCTGTACACCAGAGGAACATGGAACAGCGAGGGGATATGGGCACAACCATGACCGCAGCGCTCATTGTTGGCACAACTGCTTACATTGCTAATGTCGGTGATAGCCGCACGTACCTCTATCGCGAACCGGAAGGCTTGCAAAAAATTACCAACGATCATTCTGTGGTGGCAAGCCTGGTCGAGGCAGGCATTATTACTGCCGATGACATCTATACCCATCCCAAGCGCAACCAGATTTATCGCAGTCTGGGTGAGAAGCCGTCCGTGGAAGTCGATCATTTCACGGTGCAACTCAAGCCTGGCGACAAGCTGCTGCTTTGCTCTGATGGCTTGTGGGATATGACCCGCGATCCCATCATTCAAGACATCTTGAAGAAGACCCCGGACCCGGTGCAGGCGCGTCACGAGCTGATCAAGGCCGCTCTGGATGGCGGGGGCGAGGATAACATCAGCGTGATTGTGGTGCAAGTGACGGAAGACACGCTGCAGACAGGCATAAATGGCTTCCAGGTGCTTGCCAGGCCAGAAGCGCCCCAGTATCCTTCCATGTGAAGCAACCGCAGAAATTGTCGCGCCTTTCTCCCTGTGCTATAATCAAATCAGCATCAGAGCCACAACCCAATCAAAAGGTTTGGAGGAAAGGCGCGTGTCAACACCGATCAACATTGGTTATCTCTTTGCTGCCATACTATTCGTTGCAGGATTTATCTTCGTCATTGTCGCGACAATGACGGGCAATCTTATTGCTCCTCATAGCAGGACGAGGGAAAAGCTCCAGCCCTACGAGTCTGGCGAAGTTCCTATTGGTACTGCCCGGGTGCAGTATCCGCTTGGCTTCTATATTTTCGCCTTGCTCTTTGTTGCCTTCGACGTGGATATTGTGTTTATCGTGTCCTGGGCGATCGTCTTTAAGCAACTCAGTGTGTTTGGCTTCTTCGAAATCCTGTTCTTCATTATTGTGCTGGCCATCGGCCTGGCCTATGCCTGGCGTAAGGGGGTTATTCGATGGATCTAGTACCGCGTTCAAAAAGCACTCCCACAGAGACGCGTGGCTACCGCGATCAGAATGCTGCGCTTGCACGCGATCTGGCGCCTACTGCCCAGATTACGGGCCAGCCTGTTTCGCCAAAGACACTCAAAGGGGATTTTCTCGGTCTGGAAATCGATCGCACGCACCTTGTCGCGGTGTGCCGTTTCTTGCGTGATCAGCTTGCCTTCGACCTGTTAAGCTCCATATCCGGCGTCGATATGCTCGATCACCTCGAGACGGTCTATCATATGCGCTCAACAACACGTGGGCAACTGCTCCAGCTCAAAGTTCGTCTCGACCACGAACAGCCCGAAGTAGATAGCATTGTCTCTGTCTGGCCTACAGCGAACTGGTTAGAGCGAGAGACCTATGATCTCTTCGGCATCAGATTCACCGGGCACCCCGATCTCAGGAGAATACTATTGGATGATGATTTTGAGGGTTATCCCTTGCTCAAAAGCTTCCATCAAGTGCCAATCACCATCAAAGATAGAGCCACAACGCAGGTTGAACCTAATGTGGCAGTCGATAGCCGCTTTCAGCAGCGCGGCGTTGAGCATGTCGTACAGAAAAAGTTTGGGCAGGGGATGGAGGAACGCCTGCACCCGGGCACACCCACATTTGGGCATTCCTTCCATGGCCACCCAGAACAGGTGAACCAAGAAGCTGCGACTTCACCTTCCGGCGAATCGGTACCAGAGAAGAGTGCAGGTTCAGAGCAAGCTCCCAGGAGTCCGAAGCAAAGTTGAAGGGAAGGGAAATAGCGCGATGCCAAAAGCCAGGAAGCGAGGGAAAGCAACGGGGAGAAAGAATACGGCAGTTCAACAAATTGCACGCCCTGCTGCTGTAAAATCAACGACAGCAGGTGTTGCTGGTGCTAATCGGCCTGTTCTTTCACCGCCTGTGCGAGGTGTACAGAGCCTGTTCATGCCAGGGCTGGTAGCTCTAGGCTGCTGGGGGTTGGCATTCTCCTTCACCTTTCTCTCTACCGATCCCAACCACCTCTTATATGGCGGGATGGCAGCGTTCATGGCTTTGTTCTGGTCTGTGAGTTTCGCTATTCGTCTTCGCAAATTGCTGGCTGTACAACAGCGGCGAACGTAACCACGCTGGCTGGCGCGGATTTGCCGGCGCCAGCCGTATTCAGCTTCAAGCTGGATGAGGAAAAGCGAACTGAATCAGAAGAGTTAAGAGGAAACCCAATGACTATAAATCAGAACACACCAAATACAAGTACCAATCTCGGGCAAGCGGCAGAAGCCCCCGAGGGCTTTAGCACGCAAGAAATGCTGCTCAATATGGGTCCCCAGCACCCCAGCACACACGGTGTGCTGCGCTTAGTGCTCAGGCTTGAGGGGGAGACCGTGGTTGATTGCACGCCGGTCATCGGGTACCTGCACCGGGGAATCGAAAAAATTCTCGAAAACCGGCCCGTGATGGGCGGTATTCGCTACATGGATAATGCCGACTACCTCTCCCCCATGCTCAATGAAATTGCCTATGTGGGAGCTGTGGAGCAATTGATGGGTCTAGAACCGCCCCGGCGGGCGCAATATATCCGGCTCCTGGTAGGTGAGATGCAGCGAATTGCCAGCCACCTGGTATGGGTGGGCACGTACCTGCTTGACCTGGGCGCGTTCACTCCTATTCTGTGGTGCTTCCGCGACCGCGAGGGTATCCTTTCACTATTCGAGGCCCTGGGAGGCAGCCGCTTTAATGTGAACTACCTGCGTGTGGGCGGCGTCCTGCACGACTTCCCCAGGGACTGGCTCAAGGAGTGCGAAGCCTACCTTGATACGCTTGAACAGCATATGCATGAGCTGGAGGTGTTGATTACGGGGAACGAAATCTTCGAGGCGCGTACGCAAGGCGTTGGCTACATAGACCCACAGCAGGCGATTGCTTATGGGCTTACCGGGCCGATGCTGCGTGGGAGCGGCGTGAACCTGGACTTGCGCGTGCATCGCCCGTATATGGCCTATCGTGAAGTCCCGGTGAATGTTCAGGTGCGCCAGGAAGGAGATTGCTTCGCCCGCTACAGGGTTCGTATGAACGAGATCTGGGAGAGCATCCGGCTCTGCCGCGTTGCTATCGATAAGATGCCAGGAGGGCCTATTAGCACTCGTACTCCTATTGCCCTGCGTCCTCCTCGTGGAGAGACGTACTTTGCTATCGAAAGCAGCAAGGGCGAGCAAGGCATCTACTTCATCAGCGATGGAAGCGAGTATCCGTGGCGTGCCAAGATACGAGGGCCGTCCTTTGTCAACTTGCAGATCCTGCCTGAAGTGCTGCGAGGTCATAAGATGAGCGACGTTGTGGCAATTATCGGCAGTTTCGACCTTGTACTGGGAGAAGTTGATCGCTAACTGGAGTAAGGTTATGTATATAATTTTTGCAGACAACGTGGGAAACCAACTCCTGCATGGTATCCTTTCACTGCAGTTCCTGGAGTTCGTGGTTGCTTTCATCTCGTTCTTTGGCTTTGTGCTGACGAGCGCGGCGCTGCTTGTCTATGTCGAGCGCAAGTTTATGGCCTGGATGCAGGATCGCTACGGCCCGCTCCACGTCGGTCCCCACGGGATTCTGCAATCGGTGGCCGATGTCGGCAAGCTGCTGCTGAAAGAAGACATCCACGCGGCGCAATCCGATAAAGCAGTTTTCCTGCTGTCTCCTTCGGTGTTCCTCGCGCCGATCATCGCCTCCTTTGCCGTCCTGCCGCTCTCACCCTATATAAGCCTTCCCGGCACGGCTCTGGCTACAGGCCTTGTCTACTATGTAGCTATGAGTTCGATCGATGTGGTGGGAGTGGTTATGGCAGGCTGGGGCTCGAATAACAAATATTCATTAATTGGCGGCCTGCGCTCTGCCGCGCAGATGATTTCCTACGAATTGCCGCTGATGCTTGCGCTTATCGGCGTGATTATGCTTACCAGCATCCTCGAGAATTCTGGCATTGGCACAATCTCAATCAGGGATATTATCAATTACCAGAACGCCTGGCCGAGCAAGGGGGTTGGCATCCCTGTCCTGGATTTCATCTTCCAGGGTTTTACTCCCTGGGCCTGGTTTTTCCTGGTACAGCCGTTGATGCTCGTCATCTACTACACATGCGGGCTGGCCGAGACGAACCGCTCGCCTTTCGATCTGCCGGAAGCGGAATCAGAGCTGGTCGCTGGCTATCTCACCGAATATAGCGGCATGCGCTGGGCGATGTTCTACCTCGGCGAATATGGCAACATGACGATTGTCTCGGCCATCACGGCCTTCCTGTTCCTGGGTGGCTGGTCCGGCCCCGGCGTCGTCTACCTGGTCAACCTGCCTGGCTTCGGCTGGCACTTGCTCGGTAACTTGCTCGCCCTGGGATACCTCATACTCAAAATCTATGGACTGTGCCTGGTCTTCATCTGGGTGCGTACCACGCTGCCCCGCCTGCGCGCCGACCAGTTGATGCAGTACGCCTGGTTGATCCTTATTCCAGCCACGCTGGGCAATATCCTGCTCACGGGCGCGCTCTACCTGATCATTTCTAGCTTTGGCCTGGGCAGCTCGACCAACCTGGTGTTCCTCATCGTGACGGGCGTTATCAACTGGATTTTGCTCTTTGGCTACATCCAGATTTTAAGGCGCGCAACAGTTGCCACCACGCGACACGCACGGGCTCCTGCGATCCGCGCCCAGCGGCTTGCTACGGCTGCGCAGATCCCGGAGCGCGCCGGCGCAACCGGTGGCGGCCAATAAAAGGGCAATAAAAAGAGGCGCAATCTCAATGCGCCTCTTTTTGCGCTATCTCCTTCTCCGGCCTGTACCAGCAGTGCTTGCACTTCGCGCTGGGAGGAGTGACCCATTCCTTGACAGGCTCGCCGCCCTCTTGAACCGGGTGCCCATCCTGATCGATGCGCTGTGAGAACAGCTTGCGGTCATCGGATGTCAGGCAGCGCCCGGTCGCCAGCTCGAACTGCCAGCCATGCATGGTGCAGGTCAGGATGCCATCCTCGATCCTGCCAAAGCGCGTCAAATCGGCCTTCATATGCGGGCAGCGCCGCTGGATGCGATAGCCATCGACCTCCCAGAACTGCTGCTCTGGCGAGCGCTCGGCATAGTAGCCCTCGATATATTGAATGCGCTCAGGTGTGAGGCCCTTAAAGAAATTATAGAGGTACTCATTGTAAGGCCCCTTGCGTTCGGCTTTGAAACGACACGAGAGGAAAAGGTCATTCACCCAGTCCTCCACGTGCCGGATAATGCTGGATTCAAGCAAGGCCGGATCGACCTTGAAGCGGTATTCCCATTCCTCACCATTCCAGGGATAGACCCGCCGCTGCTGGTAGTCGATCACCACAGCCTGCTCGCCACAGTCAAGCAGCAAGCGCCCGTTAATGCCGACACAGGTGATATCGGCCTGCTTCAGTAACGGCTCGAACCAATCGCGCAGCGACGACACAATATCCACCTGGCCGCGTGGCCATGAGGCCTTGGCAGCCTCGATGACTGGCCGCTTGCGCTGCTGGTAGGCCTCAAGATAGGCACGCTTGTCGCGAAAGATAGCTTGCACCTGCTCGTCAGGCAGCGGATGGGCTATCGTGCAGGAGCCTTTGTTGATGGTGGCGACGCTGCCAGGAATCATCAGCCGGCCATTGTCATAGCCATGCTCCTGCATATACTCGATAAAAACTGTCTGATCGGGAAATGTATTGGTTGGGTCGCGATCAAAGTCGTTCATGTGAAACAGGTCATCATCCAGGAAACAGGGCGGCCCGGCAGAGGGTATGACAAATGTTGCGCCGATCTGCTGGGCATAGCGCAGAGCGCGCGCCATCTCATTTTCGCGCTTCTTGCGCCCCAGCGCCTGCATCATCTTCTCAGGGAAGAGGTAGACCATTGGATACCAGATCGCGCCAGAAAATTGCAGGAAGTGAGCATCATAAGGGCCGAGGTCTACCAGCATGTCTATATCTATAGGACGCGAATCGTTCTGATCGAAAATGCGCGTCTCGCCATCATCGAGGATCAAACCGGAATCGCCGAGAGGGCCATCTGTAGGCGCCACCATGGCTACAATGGTAAAACGCAGGCCATCAATCTCAACAGGAACGCTATTTTTCGTCTCGATGAACTTCGTAAAGCCAACTTCGCGCAAAGCTCGTTCCTGCAAGCCCAGGGGAAAATCCGGCAAAAGAACCGTTGCCTCTTTCCAGACATGCTCGCGCAGGAACTGTGGATCGAAGTGATCATGATGGATATGCGAAAGATAAAGATAAGTAGGTTTGCTGAGTTTTTCTATATCCACATCTTCATTGCTGGGAAAAGGAAACCATGAAGCAAAGTAGGCAGGATTGAACCAGGGATCGCAGAGAATGCTGCCATGTTTTGTTTCAATAAACAGGCCAGCCTGGCCAAGAAATGTAATATCCATGAAGACTCCTTACAATTGAACAGCACGAGAATCAATAGAATACCCCAATATTTTAGCGCCGTTGCCGCTAAACGCAACGGGGTCGCCGCTACACCATATCTGCAGTTCGCCCTTGCCAGTATCACCAGGGCCAACCTGGCACGCTAATCCCTCGGCCTCCAGCACAGCGCGCGTCCGCCGGGCAACAGCAGCGCCGCTATCAATGACCAGCACATGCTGGCCAACCACTCGCTCGATGACAGGCCGCAGGGCCGGGAAGTGCGTGCAGCCAAGCACCAGCACATCGATATCTTGTTGCAAGAGAGGCAGCAGCGCCTGCCGCACGGTCTCCTCTACAACGGGGCCATCCAGCTTCCCCTCTTCGACCAGGGTCACCAGCTCGGGACAGCCGGCAGTATATACCTGGATTCCTGCGGCGAATTGATCGATCAGGTGGCGCAGGTAAACCGCCTTCGAGGCGTGATTGGTCGCCGCTACCCCTATGTGTCCTGTACGAGTGGCGCGGGCTGCCGGTTTCACCGCTGGAACGACGCCCACAAAGGGCACCGAGGGGAACGTAGCGCGCAGCGCAGATAGCGCGGCCTGCGAGGCTGTATTGCAGGCAACCACGACCAGCTTTGCTCCTTGCTCGATGAGGAACCGGCATCCCGCGATGGAAAGTTCGGTGATTTCGGCGTCCGTGCGCATTCCATACGGGCAATGTGCGGTATCAGCGAAGTACAGGTAGCGCTCATGGGGAAGCTCCTCTTGCAATGCTGAAAGGATCGTCAACCCGCCTGCCCCTGAATCGAACACACCGATAGGGGCATTGCATGGAAGGAGCCGGACGGGCGCCCATAAAGGTCCACCACCCCGCTCCGCATCCACCTTCGCCCCTACTATACTACGATCCGTATCCTGCACGGCATGGTTTTGGGAAAAAGATCTGCTCAGCCCGCTTCCCCCTCGCGCCGCTCCTCTCTGATTTTGGTCGTTAACATTCATAATTGATGCTCTACATTTATTCAACGGAGCGAAATTCACGCTGCTCGCCAAAGACGCGGCGCATGGCATCGCTTATTTCTCCCAGTGTGGCATAAGCCTCGACCGCCTGAATGATGAATGGGAGAAGATTGTCATTACCGGCAGCAGCCTGCTCGAGAGCCGAGATGGCCTGCTGCACTCGCTCATTGTCGCGTCGCTCTCGCAGCGCGGCCAGCCTGGCACCCTGCCGCCGCCCTACTTCGGGATCAACTCGCAATAGCTCAGGCCGCCCTTCTTCCCCTCCCACGAAGCGATTGACTCCCACGACAACCGTGTGGCCTTCTTCCAGGGAGCGCTGGTAATCGTAAGCCGATTGTTCGATCTCGGCCTGCATGAAGCCTCGCTCAATGGCTCGGACGCTGCCACCCAGGGCATCGATCTTCTCGATATATTGCCATGCCCGCTCCTCTATAGCATCGGTCAGTGACTCAATATAATACGATCCAGCAAGCGGGTCAACCACATCGGCCACACCCGTCTCGTAGGCCAGTACCTGCTGCGTGCGCAGGGCGATGCGCGCGGACTCTTCAGTAGGGAGCGAAAGCGCCTCGTCCTTTGAGTTGGTATGCAGGGACTGCGTGCCGCCAAGCACAGCAGCCAGGGCCTGGTAGGCTGTACGCACGATATTGTTATCCGGCTGCTGGGCTGTCAGGGTCGAACCGGCAGTCTGGGTATGAAAACGCAGCATCATAGAGCGCGGGTCCTGGGCATGAAAGCGGTCGCGCATGATGTGCGCCCACATACGCCGCGCCGCACGGAACTTGGCAACTTCTTCAAACAGGTTATTGTGGCTGTTGAAGAAGAAAGATAGCTGGCCTGCAAATCTATCGACATCCAGGCCAGCATCGATGGCGGCCTGGACATAGGCGATGGCATTGGAGAGCGTGAAAGCCACTTCCTGCACGGCAGTCGCTCCTGCCTCGCGCATATGATATCCGCTGATGCTAATGGTGTTCCAGCGTGGGAGATGCTCGGCGCAGTAGCGGAAAATATCGGTGACGATGCGCATGGAGGCTCTGGGCGGGTAGATGTAGGTGCCACGAGCGATGTACTCTTTCAAGATGTCGTTCTGGACAGTGCCGGAAAGTTTGCGCACATCGGCGCCCTGTTTTTTGGCGACCGCGATATAAAGGGCCAGTAGAATGCTAGCTGTGGCGTTGATGGTCATCGACGTGCTGACACGTTCGAGCGGCAAGCCATTGAGCAGCGTTTCCATGTCTTCAAGGCTGGAGATCGAGACGCCAACCTTGCCGACTTCGCCCTCGGCCAGAGGATTATCGGCGTCATAGCCCATCTGGGTGGGGAGGTCGAAAGCGACGGAGAGGCCGGTTGTTCCTTGCGAGAGCAAGAAATGGTAGCGTTTATTTGACTCTTCTGCCGTGCTAAAGCCGGCATACTGGCGCATCGTCCAGAAACGCGAGCGATACATGCCGGGATGAATGCCTCTGGTGAAAGGAAACTCACCTGGATAGCCCAGCATGGTATGGGGATCAAAGCCCTGCAGGTCTTCCTGGGTAGCCAGGTCTGGCACTTCGATGCCCGAACTTGTCTCAAATTGCTGCTTGCGTTGCGCGGCTTTCTCCTTTGCGCTGCGAGCCGTTGTCTCGCGCCACTCTTCGACGTTCTTGCTGATATGCAACTCGTGATCCGTAGCCATAGCCATGTCTCCTTTCAATGGCATTATAGCATAAGGATAGAGAGCTATTCCCCTTGGATCACGACTAAGACATCGCCCTGGTTGACCGTCTGGCCCTGGCTCACTTTGACCTCTTTCAGGGTGCCGGCGATTGGAGAAGCCAGATCGTTCTCCATCTTCATGGCCTCCAGCACCACTACCGTCTGGCCTCGCGTCACTTTCGCGCCTACCTCTAAGGGAATGCCTATCACCAGCCCCGGCATGGGAGCGCGTACTCTGGCCTCGCCTGTATCACGCGCTGATTTTGCCGCGCCGGCCAGCGCCTTCTCGCGCTCGTCTTCAACCCGCACCTCGAAACGCTGGCCAGCAAACAGGATTTCATAGACCTGGCTCCCATCCTCATCCAACTCGGGCAGGCGACGCGCAAAAATTTCGTAGGATTTGCTATCGATAATGAGGCTAAAACGACCACCCGTACTCGCCTGCCCCTTGCTATCAGCCGCCAGAGGAGCAATAGAGCGCCAATCAATCTTGTAGTGTACTTCATCAATTATGACTTCCCGTTGCGGGCTGCTCTCACCTGTATCGACCCGGTGAGCATGGTCATTGATAGTGGCAATATATGGCATGGCTGTACCCTCTTTTTCTGATATTGTATCACGATGGACCTGCATCATTTGATGTTGATAAAGCCAAAATTCTAACACATCTCTAATATTTCTCCTACGTGGTTCTAACACATCCTATGGCAAAATGTTGGCAGAACAAACAGGCAAAGGGCGTACCAGCAGAAGCGCTGAGGCAAGAGGCAATGTACACACAGGGTAATCAAGTCCAGGCGACCAATCATCACAATCATGAATACGTGCATCACACGCGGCAGCCAAAGCGCTGTGCAAACTGCGATATCGAGATTCTGTGGTCTCCGGTGGTCGTGGAGGGCAAGACCTTTTGTTGTACCGGCTGCGCTGCTGGTGGCCCTTGCAATTGTGATTACTCCCAGTATCGTTCAGTCAATATTGCCGGGGTTATCCATTACCTTGAGCATGACTGAAACGAGCAATGGTAATCCCTTTTTTTAACCTACATACATTGAATGAAAGGAAGTGGAGACTGTGGCCAAAATTCGTCCTGTTGGTGACCGCGTGGTGGTAAAACCGGCGGCCAGAGAAGAAGTGACCAAAAGCGGGATCGTGATACCGGATACCGCTAAGGAGAAGCCCCAGGAGGGGACGGTCATTGCTGTCGGTAGTGGGCGCCTGCTGGATAATGGCGACCGCGCAGCAATAGACGTTCGCGAAGGTGATCGTGTGCTCTTCGCCAAGTATGGCGGGACCGAGTTCAAGCTGGATGGTGAAGAGTACCTGGTGCTCAAAGAAAATGACATCCTGGCCGTTATTGGCTAAGCTTATAGCTACTTTTGAAGGGAAGGAATGATAGTATGGCAAAACAACTGGTATTCGACGAGGATGCTCGTCGCTCACTGAAAAAAGGCATTGATATTTTGGCCGAAGCGGTGAAAACGACGCTTGGGCCAAAGGGGCGCAACGTGGCGCTGGATAAGAAGTTTGGAGCGCCGACCGTTACTCATGATGGCGTGACGGTTGCCAAAGAGATCTCGCTTGAGGATCCGTTCGAGAACATGGGTGCCCAGCTTCTGAAAGAGGCTGCCACCAGGACAAACGATGTTGCCGGCGACGGGACAACAACGGCGACCGTGCTGGCACAGGCTATCGTCAATGAGGGATTGAAGAACCTGGCCGCCGGTGCCAATCCTATGCAGCTCAAATATGGTATTGACAAGGGCACCGAGGCCGTTGTCGAGTATATCCGCTCTATCGCCATCCCGGTTGAAGGCAAGCGTGAGATCGCGCAAATCGCTTCTATCTCCGCAGCCGACGAGCAGATCGGTAACCTGATTGCTGATGTGATGGATCGCGTTGGCAAAGACGGCGTGATCACCGTTGAAGCTTCGCGCGGTATCAACTTCGAGACCGAATACGTCGAAGGTATGCAGATCGACAAGGGCTACATCTCTCCTTACTTCATCACCAATCCGGAGAAGATGGAAGCCTCTATCGAGAATCCCTATATCCTGATTACAGACCGCAAGATCAGCGCGATACAGGATATCCTGCCGCTCATAGAGAAAATCGTACAGCAAGGGCGTCGCGAGATAGTGATCATAGCTGAGGATGTGGATGGCGAGGCCCTGGCAACGCTGGTTGTAAACAAGCTGCGTGGTATTCTTAACGTGCTGGCGGTGAAGGCGCCTGGCTTTGGTGATCGCCGCAAAGAGATGCTGCGTGACATCGCTGTGCTGACCGGTGGGCAGGTCATCAGCGAAGAGATGGGGCGCAGGCTGGATAGCGCAACGCTGGCCGATCTGGGTTCGGCTCGCCTGGTCATCTCGCACAAGGATGATACAACGATCGTTGAGGGCCGTGGCTCGACAGCAGATATCCAGGCCCGTATTCGCCAGATCAAGGCTCAGATCGAAGAGACCACCAGCGACTATGACCGTGAGAAGCTGCAGGAGCGCCTGGCCAAGCTGTCCGGCGGTGTAGCGCTCATTAAGGTTGGCGCTGGCTCAGAGGTTGAGCAGAAGTATCGCCAGACCCGCGTTGAGGACGCGCTCTCAGCGACACGCGCCGGTGTTGAAGAGGGTATGGTTCCAGGTGGTGGCGTGGCCCTGCTGAACGCAGTGGAAGCGCTGGACAAGCTGCAGTTGAGTGGGGATGCAGCGACCGGCGTGAGCATCCTGCGCCGTGCGCTTGAAGAGCCATTGCGCCAGCTTGCGGTTAACGCTGGAAAAGATGGATCGGTGGTTGTCGAGGGTGTGCGCCGCGCCCAGAAAGAGAACAACAACCAGCGCTATGGCTACAACGTCCTCGATGATAAATATGAGGACATGGTTGAAGCGGGCATCATTGACCCGGCCAAGGTCACTCGCTCCGCCTTGCAGAATGCCACCAGCATTGCAGCGATGATCCTGACGACTGAGGCCCTGGTCACCGACCTGCCGGAGAAAGAGAAGCCGGCGGCTCCGGCCATGCCTGAGTACTAACTTCTCACTTTCATCATAGATAAGAAGAGGCCTGCCAGATGCTGTATCACCTGGCAGGCCCTTTTTTCTTCCGGCGCATCAGGAGTTAGATAAGAATTTGAACGAGCTAAGCATGGGCTGGAAGTACTTCTGGATGGCCTCTTGATATGCCACCTCGGGCGCGTAGTAGATAATGTTATAGTAGATCTTGCCGTGTTTGACCGTCAGCGAGACGAGATGGAACAGCGTGCCATTCCCCTGGAAGTTAGCATCTTGTTCATCCCAGGTAATATTGCCAGCCTGGAGTTGCCGGGGCGTATTCGTCAAAAGCTGGAAATTGCTCACACCCTGCGCTGTACTAAAGCCCTGGAGAACTGATTGGTTCACCATCGTTGTGCTGGAAAGTTGCGCCGATGTTGCTGCCGAAAATTTCTCGATTGCTAACTCAACAGGTACTTGTTGAGAGCGGAAGTCGATAACGATATCACCAGAACCATTTGTTTGCGCAGGGTCAGCTATCCAGTCCGAGGGATATTTGATCGAGATGCTCATTTGCGAATTAGTGGCTGTCTGGAATGAAGTTGGTGTGGGTAAAAGGTTGCTTTGCGAAGAGGGCGTGGAGCTGGCAGATGGATTGGGCGTGCCGGTAGCGGCAGGGGAAGGCTGTGCCGGTGGCACAACCACCTGGGCTGGCTTCACAGAGCGTGGCGGGAACTGCCCGTTCGCATAGAGAACCCCAAGCGTAAGGGCGGCACCGAGGATTGGTGTAAAGATCAGCAGCGCTACAATGGAGAGGACACCTGCAGCGGAGCGCTTCGGCCTGCTCTGTGGTTTTGCCGTTGCGGCTGCCACACTTTGCATAGTGGGCGTAGCTGCTTCGCTCCGGCTGGCGGGCTGCCTGGGAACACTTGTTGGCCAGGGAGGCGTACCCGGAGGGAGGTAAGAGAAGAAGGCCGGGCGAACAGGCGAGCCACACTTATAACAGAACGTAGCTGACTCCTGCAAATCAGCATTACATTGCGGGCAGTTCATGGTCTATCTATCTCCCCTTTTAACTGGTCGTTGTCTTGCTCAGGCGGCAATAAAATATCACAACACCACTACGCCGTTCGGTTATGGCTTTAATGACTTCAAGCGTAATAGGCTCCCCAATAGCAACAGGAATATCCACTTCGTCTAGCACGCGGCACTCGAAATGCCGTTCAGGATCAACGCTATCGGCAATGATACAGCGAACGTAAGGATGCTCTTCTCCTTGAAATATCGTTTGCAGCCCCGGCGTCTTTTCTAAAAGCGTTCCAGATCGCGTCATGGCGACTTTACCCTGCTCCCCTGCTATCTTATACATCCTCTATGCATATGCACTATAAAGAAGTTGCAGGAAAATGTCAATGATTTTTGGGTGGAGAGTCTATTGTTTTTGTTCGAGCACCTCTGGATTGAGGATATTGGGCGGGCGCCGGCCATGATGGAAAGCAACGATATTCTCGCTGGCCATCGTTGCCATCTTGGTACGAGTTTCCAAAGACGCGCTGGCAATATGAGGCACAAGCACCACATTCTCCATTGTCAACAACTCTGGTTCGACAGCAGGCTCATGCTCAAACACATCCAGCCCTGCAGCCCAGATCGTCCCATCCTGCAGAGCCTTCACCAGCGCTTTTTCATCGACGATGGGGCCGCGCGCGGTATTGATAAGAACAGCCGTGGGCTTCATCATCTTCAGTTCGCGCTCGCCAATCAAATGATGGGTCGAGGGCACGTAGGGCGTGTGGATGCTGATAAAATCAGACTGTTTGAGCACCTCTTCCATTGGCATGTACGTCACGTGATATTTTGCCTCGTCTTCGGGTGACATGCGAGCCACATCATAGTACAGCACTTTCATCTCAAAGCCGCTGGCCCGTTGGGCGACAAGTTTGCCAATACGGCCCGCGCCGATCAAACCGAGTGTAGCATGATGGACATCCATGCCGCAAAACAGCAATGGTCCCCACCCTTTATACTTGCCGGCTCGCAAAAAGCGCTCAGCTTCGGGTATGCGGCGTGCGGTAGCCATCAAGAGGGCAAAAGCAAAATCGGCGGTCGTATCTGAGAGGACGCCCGGCGTGTTACTCACGGCTATGCCGAGGCGTGTGGCCGTTTCAAGATCGATATTATTGAAGCCAACCGCCATGTTTGCGATCATTTTCAGGCGGGGAGTGCCGGCGGCACAGGCTTCCAGGAACCTGGCATCGATATTGTCGGTGAGCAGGCAATAGATATAATCGTGTCCTGGCCCCCTGCGCAATAGCTCCTCGTAGGGCCAGATGACACCCTCTTCCATATTCGCCTCGACATCGCCGATGGCTTCAAGCGGTGGATATGCAGGATCGGGTACCTTTTGTGTGACGAGAATTTTTGGGCGATCTGCCATAATGACCTCCTGAAAAATAAAGATAGTGTTCTTTGTTATTGTATCACGCCGATGCTCTTTGATTTCCATATGGAGAGCATGCCCTGTACCCCTTACACTTTTATCCAGCGTGATAAAGAGGAGAGGATAGACCGGTGCAGCAGGCGTCTTGTTCCACAGTTGCAACGCGAAGGGTACGATGTTCGCTATCGCGAGTTCCCGGGCTTCCACTATGTCCCATCAAACGTAGTTCGTGAATCGCTGCATTGGTTCCTTGCAAAGGATGAACAGCAGAAGTGAATTGCGCCCCTTCGACTTTGTCATGTTCATGTGACGGGTGAAAGCCTGGCCCCCACAAGGGAGGCCACTACATGTCACCAGTCACGTGAAGCTTAGTAGTGTACTACGAACGATTGGTGGTTATGTGTGCCTCAGCAGCCTGTTTTTCTGCTACCGGAGTACTGGATTGGCCGGCGGCGGGCGTTTCTGGTGGTACAAAGCGGAAGGGTTTGCCAAAACGGCGTTTAAAGAGCATAGCGAGGGCTGGCCAGCCATCCTTCCACGGATTTAGCTTCTTATCTTTGCGCGGCTTATAGCTAATCGGAACTTCAAGGATCGTATAACCTGCCTGCAGGATGCAAGCCGTAATTTCCGGCTCGATCTCAAAGCGACGGCCTTCCATTGGTAAGGCATGAGCCAGCGGGCCAGGGATTAGCTTATAGCAGGTCTCCATGTCGTGAATATGGGAGCCAAAGAGGATATTTGTCATCAGCGTGAGAAAGCGATTGCCCCAGCGCGTGGTAAATTTCTGCGGAGCCAGATTGCGACGCCCATACACAGCAGTTTTACTATTGCCCGCCTCTTGCCACTTGCGTACCAGCGCCGGAATGTCCTGGGGGTCGTACTCCATGTCGGCATCCTGTACGATCACCAGGTCGCCGCTGACCCGATCAAAGCCTGTCCACAGCCCTGCACCTTTTCCTTGATTAAGACTATGGCGAACAAAATGATAGGTATTGAATGGCTCCCTGGTACGCAGTTCCTGTAAAATATCCCATGTACGATCGGTAGATGCATCATCCACGACCACCACTTCCAGATCGAGGGGAACTCGAGCAAGTGATTCAAGCACATGAGCCACTGTTTCTTCTTCATTATAAACTGGCACGACCACTGAAACTCGCATATGTTATACCTCATTTCGCTGGGAGTATACCGGTAGATTCACAGCATTGAGCATACTGGGAAACTCCTCTTGAATCGCAACCTATGTACATACACGAACGAGCGATATAAAAAGATAGCAAAATCAAACCCTCTTTTCTAATACAACGAACGAATCACGAAAAAGAATAGCAGTAAGTGCTATTTCCATACCTGGATGGTACCATTTGTGAGCGCAACAATCAGGCTGCGTTCCGTAAAATGCAGCGCGCTGATTTGCCAGGGATGATACAGCTTCTGGAGAATGCGGCCTTCCTGTATCGACCACAGGTCAACAACGCCTTCATTGGCTTCACTATCCTCACGAGCAACCGCGAGCCAGTGAGCACGGGGAGCAATGGCTAACTTCGCGCTGCCTTCCATTGTCCCGCACGGCAATTCATGGAATGTGCCGCTGCGGGTATTATACAAGCGTATTTTAGAACCCATATAGACCAGGGCAAGCATAATGGCATCCTGCGTGACAGCATAGGGAGGAGTATAGCCTGCACAACGCCCTAATAGCACCGAGGAGAAAATTTGCGGGCGTATTTTCTTCCCGAAGCGCGCTCGTGCCGCGAGGTTCCAGCGGCGCGAAATAGCCATCTCTTCCGCTTCACCTGGCACATGAGCGCAGGAAAGGGTAAGCAATGTTTGGGCGTCTCCTGCTAAGGCTCGCAAGCGTATGGCCCAGAACTGGCGTTTCTCGATCTCTTCTTCTGTGCAGGCCAGCGGCTCATTCAGCGCTTCAGCAGGCTCTTCCAGGATATGGCTGAGTACGTCTGTCCCGCGCACGCCTAATGCACGCGGGCCGTAAATATCAGCCGGAAGCAGGGGCAACGCCATCGTTACCATATGCCTCCCATCAGGCAAGTCGCGCAGCACTACATCCAGCGAGTAATGAGCCGAGACAGCACGCTGCTCCAATGAGTAACTCCAGAGTAGCTTACCATCGTGTGTATCCCATATATGCAATCCCGCTCTGCCCCAGCCTGCCAGCACTTTCCCAGAAGGTGAAAACCGCAGTTCCCGCAGCGATTCGACAGTGAGAGCAGGGTCTGCTGCAAACTGGGTGCTTGCCCGCTTGCTCGCGGTTTGCCAGAGCAAGCCTTTTCCATCGAGCGTGCCAGCAGCAACAAGCAATCCCTGGTCTGTCTGTACGCTGCTGAGAGCGGAGACGACGCCGAGCGTTGAGTGAAGAACCGGCCCAGTCTGGAGCGGGCCTTTGGTGCTAAAGATGCTCAGGCCAGAAAATTCGAGATCATCCGAAAGATCATAGCGACGTGTCACAGGGCGCGGGCGAACCAGGCCGCCTTTGCGGAAATCGATCACGCCGCCGAGGATGGTATCGTAGTTGAGGCGCTTCTCCGGGTCACTCAAAACATCATACGCGCGGTTGATGCGCTTCATCTGTATCGCGCCTTGCGGGCCAGCGATATCAGGATGGTATTGCCGGGCGAGTTGCCGGTAAGCGCGTTTGATAGTATCGCTATCAGCATCTCTGGGGACGCCCAAAATGGCGTAATAATTGTCAGGTGCATCCATGCTCTATATTTTATGAGCAATAGAGCGCCCTGGCAAGCAGAAGGGCACGGCAGGGCGTATGAAATAGGTGTCGCCTGTATCAATTTGATGATTTGCTGCGTGTTGAGATAAGCAATCGCCTGGAATATTCCAGGCCAGGAACTGAACAGGCCCACAGAAGATAAGGAGAATAGGAATGAACGAAAAGCCACGTGGAGGAGATGGGGCAGAAACGATTTTTGTAGAGAAGCCAGAAGAGCCAGCAGTGGCAGCATCTTCTACCACAAGCAGGGTCCCGGAATTGAGCAGGACAGAGCGCAGGGAGGTCTCGCGGCGGGCAAGTATCAGTGTGGTCGTTGTCCATGAGACAGTGCGCGAGGAAGGCGAGAGAGAGCTACAACGGCCCCCTGCTGCTCTGGCATGGTCTGGCCTGGCTGCAGGGCTTTCAATGGGCTTTTCGCTGGTGGCTCAGGGGCTACTCCATGCTTACTTGCCTGATATGGTCTGGCGCCCGTTAATAGAGAATCTGGGGTATAGCCTGGGCTTTGTGATCGTGGTCCTGGGCAGGCAACAACTGTTCACCGAGAACACGCTCACGGTCATTTTGCCCTTATTAGCCCGCCGCACCTGGCATACCTTTATGAAGGTACTACGGCTCTGGACGATAGTCCTGGTGGCCAATTTGCTGGGAGCGCTGCTTTTTGCCTTCATTGTGGCACACACGGCTATTTTCCCGTCAAGTATTCAACAAGCCTTTACAGTTGTGGCTCACCATTCACTGCGTGGCGATTTTGGGCTGACGATCCTGCGCGGCATATTCGCCGGGTGGTTGATCGCGCTGATGGTCTGGCTCCTGCCAGCCTCAGAAGGGACACGCCTGCACATTATCATCTTGATCACCTACATTGTGGCGCTTGGCGGATTTGCACACATTATCGCCGGCTCGGTTGATGTGCTCTACCTGGTAAATGTTGGAGCCATTTCCTGGCTCACCTACTTTGTGGGTTTCATGCTGCCAACCCTGATCGGAAACATTATTGGCGGGGTATCGCTGGTAGCGGCCATCAATTTCGCCCAGGTGGCAGCCGAGGCGACGGGGAGCGCCTAGTAAAATTTGATGGCGGTCATAAAGAGACGATACGGGTGCGCGGGCGCTCGTTGCGCTGCGAAAGGCGGCGCAAACGCCACATATACCAGGTGGCAATGGTGCGGTAGGGGCGCCAGGTTTCACCTCGCGCCAGCAACTCTTTGCGTGTTGGACGCGCTTCTAAACCATACGCCTCGCGCACGCCTTCGACAAAACCTAGATCATCAACGGGCAGCACGTCAAGACGCGATAGAGAGAAAATTAAGATATTCTCCCTACTTTTGTCTTTGCGATGTTGTATCCGACTTGCAACGGATATTTAACTAGTGACAGATGAAAGAGAGGAGAACCATGAAAAACTTCTTGATCGGGCTATTAACCTTAGTTCTACTTGGATTAACGATAGCCCTGCTTATCGTAGGGCATGAGGCATTGTTCAGTACAGCACCGTTGTTTGTGCTGCTGCTAGAAGGAATAGCCGTTTACTGTATCGTAGCAGGGGTGATAGGACTCACCATACACCTAATTCACCGTGAACGGCTGTATGCTGAACGCTACCGATTTGAAACCTATCGGCTAGAACCAATTGGAGCTAACTACCCTGCTGTTTATAACCAGGGTACCATCATTCAGGCTAGCCCTGGCATTCTACCGCAACCTGTGCCACATACGGTCAACTATGCGCCCAAGATAACCTATCCCTCGCCTGTGCCTGCTCTAGACTCAATACAGGGAGCAATACCACCCCTACCCCCGCTACTCCCTAAGCCCTTGCCCTTCTCAACTATCATCGAGAATGTTTCAATGCGTTCTCTTTGTTTAGGTTGTGGTGTTGAGGGAGCTATCTATGGGAGCATTGACGATTTACTGTCTACTGCTATCGTAGGGCGACCAGGAACCGGAAAGACGACGCTACTACGTTTTGTACTAGCGCAAGTGCTGAAGGTTGGTGGTATGCCTGTACTCCTCGATCCTCATGGCAACATTGCCGATGAATTAGGCGATGTGTTGTCATGCTCAGAGACACCTAGAGAGATTGAGGCTACTGCTAGGTGGCTAGAGCAGGAACTTGATAAGCGGCTTGTGCTAAGGAGACAAGGGCAGGCAATGGGTAACCCTATTCTGCTTCTAGCTGATGAATGGCCTATCATTGCTGCAAGCTCATCAATTGCAGTGAACGTGATGCAGAGAATTGTTCTAGAAGGGCGGAAAGTGGGGATGTATGCCTTGATTAGCGGGCAAGGGCTACCTGCTGCAATATTGAACGGTACACTTGTGAGAGACGCCTTATCGAGTCGGTATGTGTTCCATACCACCCCACAACAGGCACGGCTTGCAGGGCTAGATAATGACACAGCGAAGGAACTGCTAAGCGCACTGGATACAGCAGGAGCAGGGAAAGCTATCCTAGCAAGCGCAAGATTAAAGCCTGAGATTGTAGCTATTCCAGATACGACGACGGCTGATATCCGTTCTTGCATTGTCGATAGTAGTGTCAATGTTCCTAGTGGTTCCTTAGCCCGTCCCCCCGCTTTACAGGCTGTTCCACGTGTTTCTGAGCAAAAGACATTTTACCCACAAAACATCTCTTCTCAGGAACGGGAGCAGATCATAAACCTTGCGAAGCAGGGAGTAAAAAGGCGTGACATGTGTGAGAAGCTAGGGAAGGGAAAAGCGTACTATCCGGTTATTAAGACTGTGCTAGATGAATACGAGCAGCAGCAGATAGCTAGTTAAGGCTAGTGACTGTTGAGGGAAGACGGCGGCTTAGGAGTTAGGCTGTCGTCTTTCTTTTTGTGCAAGAGCAAGCAGGCAATTAAAGCAATAACGAGTATACGGGCGGGCTTGAAAAATGTCAAGTTTTTGTCTAATCCCATTGTATAATATCTATAGGAGTATTATTCTTCTCTGCTCTCTTGTTTCCCATAAAACCACTTGCAGGCATTCTATGCCATTCAGCAAGCGACCGGAATAAAAAGCGAGCAGGCAGTGTTTTCTGTTGTAGAGATGATATAGTATTATCTCTATTCACAAGTAAAGGAGTTTAGAACATGAGTACAGAACTTTCATTAAGGCAAGCGAGCAAAGCGATAGGCGTACCCTATATCACTGTCATGAGTTATGACTTGAAGATACGGGGCGGATTACCAACGAAACGAGCAGGCAACGCAAGAATGATCAATCCAGAAACCTTAAGGCGTGTGTTGAAGGATGCAGGGTATCGCTTTACAGAGCCTCAGGAACAGGAAAAGGCCCTAGCGTAAGCCAGGGCCTCTAGAAGTAAATCGCCTTATACATCTCACACATGTATCAGGCTAGTGTTAGCGGACTTGTAGCCCGTAGAAGGATTAACATATCCATGACAGATCATACCACAAAAGACGAAAACAGGCAAGTGGTTAGATATGAGATTGAACTTGTGTCAGACGTTCAAACAGAAGAGGTAAAATGGTTGTGGAACGGGCGGGTACCATTAGGGAAGCTAGTGCTTATTGACGGCGATCCGACTCTAGGTAAAAGCACTATCGCCTTTGACTTGGCTGCAAAGGTTACGAGAGGGGAAAGTATGCCCGAAGGCCCCGAAATTGAAGCGGGGGGCGTTGTGCTAATCACGCCTGAAGATGATGTAGCCGATACTATTAGACCACGTCTTGAAGCAGCAGGAGCAGATATAACAAAGGTTGCGACGTTAAGCAATGTAACAGTAGTAGATGAAAAGGGAGAAAAACATACCCACCCCTTTTTACTTTCTCAAGATATGGAAGCCCTAGAGTTTGCCATTCAAAAGGTTAACGCTAGGTTAGTCGTTATTGACCCCGTTATGCATGTACTTAGCGGGAAAACCGACTCACATAGAGATCAGGATGTACGTAAAGCTCTAGGGCCTTTAGTGGAACTCGCAAAGAGAACACCCTGTTCTGTAGTGTGCGTGATGCATCTCAACAAAGGTCAACACAGTAACGCAATGTATAGAACAAGTGGTTCTATCGCCTTTGTAGCATTAGCACGATCTACCTTGAGAGCAGTAGTTGACCCTGATAACCCTGATGAGGGTAGGGTACTCGTTCACTACAAAGGCAACCTAAGTAAACCTGCTGCAAGTTTACGCTATGAGGTAGTAGACACCCCTAACCACCAGCCCCGTATAAAGTGGTTGGGAGAAAGCACACGTAGCAGAAATGAGCTACTTATGTCTAACGCTGTTTTTTCAGATAGCACACAAGACATATTAAGAGTATTCCAAGAGAAGAAAGAGCAGGGAATTAAAGAACTAAGCACAAAAGAGGTAGCAGAGGAGCTAGACAAAGAACCTAACACGGTGAACAGACAGCTTAACCGATTAGTTGGTAGGGGCCTGTTGGTACGTCCTTCAATGGGCAAGTTTTCGTTACCAGACAGGGCGGGGTTAAACCTAACCTCTTTGACAGAACAGACTACGTCTGTCATGTCTGAAGTGTCCGGCCTGTCAGAGTCAGACAGACAAGACACGTCTATCAATGTCCGATCAGCACCAGGCTACGAACTTCTTCAACGCAACAAACAGAACGGCAATCACCCTGCTAGCGTAGTTAGCCCATCACCAGCCAATGGTTATACAAGAGTTACACAAGAAAGCACATGCGAACACGGGGTACAGGTGATCGAGTGTGAAGAGTGTAGCCCGTTTTGAGGGAGAGGGGATATAGCGATGATCATCACAGATCATAACCAGGAACGCGGGGCGTGCTTCTTTTGCAGGTTACCTATTGAAGGAACGTTCATACGCTGGATAGGCCGCGTAACGATTGATCTGCATCCTACTTGTGCTAAACGGCTAGGAACACGTCTTAGGGAAAGCGTGTACAAGCTGGTGAGCGAGCAGGGCAATACCCAACATCCCATATAGGACAATCTTTATACGGCAAGGACGCCTAACCCCCTTTTATTCACAAGTTATCCACAAAAACAACACATCATAGGAGATTAACTCAATATGCCCTTAACAGTAAGGCAAGATGGTAATACAGCAGCAAACATTATTCATGCACAGTGGTTCAATGACTACTATAACCTTCTCACAGGAGCAATGACCGACCAGGAAGTCACCATTGCCCAAAACGTCATTTTCAAGGCAATCGGCGGCCCGCCTGCTGCTCCTACGCTGGCAGCAGTGGCAGGAAACGGGCTAGGTGTTGGGGCGTATCAATATGCTGTTACTTTTGAAACACAAGATGGCTCTAGTGCGCTTGGTACAGCAGCATCAGTGACCACAACAACCGGCTCTCAGGAAGTCAGCATTACGGCTATTCCTATCGGCCCTGCCGGTACTGTGCTGAGACGCCTGTGGCGTACCACCGTTGGCGGTTCAACCTTTTACCAGCTAGCAACGCTCAACGATAATGTTACCACCACCTATACCGATACGACCTCAGATACAACGCTTACAGCCAATGGAGCGTTTAGCAAAAAGACGGCCTTTGGTGGAGCGTTGTTCATTAAAGACTCCCAGGGCAATCAGAAAGCTGCTGTTTATAACGACGGTTCAATCAGCTTTGACGCTGGTAATTTTTGGTCGGATGGATATGGCAATATCCACGCGAACCAGGGCAATTTTACCTCATTTGTCAGTGAAAGTAAGCTCTCAAGTGACGGTGCTAAGTTTACGAGTGATGGAAACGGGAATGTTACCGCAAACAAGCTCACCATAACCGGAACAGGCGGCCTGTTTCCTGGCATTTCTTTACCCTTAAATACTGGTGTATGGTTAGGAGAAGTAACCAATGATACCGGCTACACGGGCATTCAATCGGATAGCTCAGGGAATATC
Source organism: Chloroflexota bacterium (assembly GCA_902812455.1). The sequence goes on from CADDZH010000006.1 coordinate 61,073, forward strand.
GGTATATGGCTTTCAAACGGTGGATTTTTTCAAATAGCCACTGTTGGACATACTAATCCAACAGCTAGCTCTAAAACCTTGTTTGAAGTAACGAACGCCGGTAATCTCATCGTTTCAGGCACCACCATTAAATCCAGCAGCAGCACCACCCCCTCATTAGGCAATAGTGCTAGTTTTGACTCCTTTGACCTTGCAGAGAGCTACCCGTGCGATGCTGACTATGAACCTGGCACTGTTGTATGCATTGATGAAACAAAAGGTGTCTTTACCAAGTGCACACATGAATATTGCGCCTGTGCGATGGTAGTCACAAACGAACGAGCAGGGTTCATAGCTGGACTTGTTGACCACGAAAAGGGATATCTCCCTATCGCCTTAGCCGGACGTGTGCGAGTGCGGGCTAGCCAACCTGTCAAGCCACGTCAATTGGTCGTACCAGATGGTCAAGGTGGTGTAAGGCCCAAGTCACCTGATGAATTCGGCGGAAGTATCGGCTTCGCTATTGAAGCGTCACACAACGGCAAAGTGGGAATTGTGTTAGGACACCTGTAGATAGATTGGAAGGGGGATGCTCAATTTTTTCGTGTTTTGTGGCGCACACACAGCTATCGAAGGGATATAAGAGTTCCCCACCTACACTACATTATGTCAACTAGATATAAACCTAGCCGTGATGGGCTTTTAGCCCTAATCAGCTAGGAAAACGATAGATAGTTAAAACTTTCGGAAAGTGATGAAAAATACATGATAAGTAACCATAAACCCGATCCGAAAGACGTGATTAATGCGCTTAAAAAGGAACATGGAGAGGGGTTCGTAAGACAGATGTACAGCCAATTAGCTGAACAGTATCAAGGTCAAGAGCTACCCCCACATTGCATCCCTCTGGCAAACGGGGCGGGCTATATCGATACTCACGAGCATCGAGTCGTTTTTTATTGGCTGAGCGGCTTTCCTAGATATAGATCGATCTAGGCTATTGACGTTGAGACGGTAGAGAACACCGCCCCCATACCCATAAAGGCGGGGGCGGCTTTATATCGCTATCTACCGCGTGACTTCCGATCTATCTCATCCATAAAGTAGTCGAATAGGTCATTCACGGTTATTGACTGTCTACCTGTACCTTCACAGTGGGGACACTCAGCCCCGCTACGCTCCGGCTGGATTTTACCCTCTCCATTGCATACAGTACACTTCTTTGATGTTAGAAGTTTTGTGTTTCCATTTACCATAAAAGACTTTCCTTTCTCCCTGCTATAGCAGAGTTGAGCTATATTGACTATGGATGAGTTGAGATGAAACACTATTCACACCCTTGCATGTAGAACGCGCTACCTACATTTGAGTAACTTGTATAAGCTACCTCATTCCTAATGCTCTTTTGCCTCTTCACAGAAATCGCGTTGTAGGGCAAATCTGACAGGTTTTTGAAGAGGGTAGGTATCATATGACCTTGAACCTTACCCTCTCTCCCACAAGCCGCTCGTTTTACCTCTTTTACCCGTCACTGGATATCTTGAAGAGGGGATAATTTTGAGAGGCAAGTACCCGCCGCGTATATCGAAGAGTTTAGATATGGCGCAAAGGGTACCTGTACAATGTTAAGTAAATAGTGTAACGACTAGCAGTCTAGTACACGACTAGCTATCATATCTCCCTGCTCTACTGTCCGCCCATTCCTCATTGTCACTAGGTTTTAGCATTGATACACACCGATACAGCAACCAGCAGAGAGATAGACGACTTCGCAATGTTTTAACAAGATGGTAAATTAAAGGGTCATTTACTTAACCACTTTCCTTTGTGAAGCAGTGGGATTGTGGCTTATCTACACTGTTGAGCTTATAGCGGCATAGTGCTACACAAGCAGTTACACAAGACTTGCTAGATGTGGTAGCGGAGGGATGGGCCTGCCTATTTCCTCTCCTCATCACTAGCCTTTTTACCCCGTCGTTTCCTCTTCTCAATAAAAGCGTTCAGATCACTTCTCATTATGCGATACTCCCTGCTTCCAATTGGCACACTCGGCAATTCTCCAGATTGAACCCATTTGCGCACCGTCTTTATATGCACTCTCATGATGTGTGCTACCTCATCGGCTGTAAGCATCTCATTCTCTTGCATGATCATCCCTCAATAGCGGCTGTTTTGTTCAGTATAGCCGTGTTATTGCAAGCAGTCAATGTTACCTCTTACACCTTCTGTATCCTTCTGTATCTTGACAGTTCCTTCTGTCGTTATGTATACTAAGCTTAGGTGTAGTCTGCAAGCAGGCAATCAAAGAAGGGAGAAATGAAAATGCCTAGAAGGTTTATCCGTTCAGTAGAACCTGAAGATAGCTACCAGCAGCGTGTATTGCCGATTGATAAGCCCTGGGTAGCGTATGCACGGCAATCCACTACACGGCAAGTAGAGGAGAACACAGAGAGTACTGAAGCGCAAACAAGAGGACTCATGAAACGTGCCCATGACAGAGGGTATGATGATGCACTTGGCACACTCTACCAAGAAGGGAACGGAATACGCGGGGTATCGGGGCGGTTACGCATCGATCAGCGTGGTGATCTGAGTACCGTTGTAGCGCGTATTAAAGCCGATGAGGTAAAGACTGTTTTCATAACCGATGAAAGCCGTCTCTTTAGAGACCCAACCGGCATTCAGTACAATACCTTTGCTGACATCTGCAAAGAGCACGACTGTCTCGTTATATCCGATCACCACATCTATGACTTTGCTCGTAACGAGTGGGATATTAAGATGTGGAGACAGCGTTGTGAAGCGAGTGCAGATTATATCGAGTACCACGTAAAGGGCATGTTGAAACTACGAGAGCAAGCCGCTAGAAGGGGTTGGCACGTGCAAGGATTAGTGTCTATTGGTTACGTTGTGGATTATCAGAAGGGTAGCCCTACCTATCGTAAACTCATCCCCTATGAACCGCACGCAAAGGTAGTACGTTGGCTGTTTCAAAGGTTTAAGGAACTCGATGGAAACTTGAACGCACTCACACGGGAAGTACAGGGCAAGCCCATTTTTCCAGATACCGGCTTTCCACTCCATACAAGACTCAAGAAGGTTGTGGGTGGTTGGTCGATCACAAGAGACGGGCTGAAGTACCTGTTGACTAATCCTGTTTACATCGGGCATGCTTCAGTGGGGAAACGGGTAAAGGCCGGTGATCATAAAGTCTATCAGCAGGAGATTGTGAAGCGGAATAACCACGCGGCTATTGTGGATGAGGAACTATTCTTTTACGCCTATAACCGGCTGTCAGATGTTGACCTTGACGGCAATCCTCAAAAGCGAAGCATAGCAAGCCCCAAACGCTACACCCCCCGCCTTACTACTCTGCCGTGTTATGCGTTGCTAGAGAACCGTATCGAGTCAGATAGTTGCCCTGTGTATGTGAACAGAGGGAAGAAAGCATATGTTGTGAGTCTATCAAAGGACGGACTATACGCATATGCAGCAGTGATCAAAATAAGCGTGTTAGATGCTGTGTTTAGCGAGCAGTTCATACGTGTAGTCAAAGAGGATAAGCGGTTAGGAGACGGGGCGGCTTATAGGACATTGCAGCAAGCGCAACAAACAGAAGTCAGGGCAGGGATGAGTGTAGAGGAACAGCTACAGAATATAGAGAGGCAAATAGCGCTTCTCAGAGCAAAAATGGACGCTACCGACGATATGGAGCTATTCCGCACGTGGAATACAAAACTCAACGAGCTAAAGGCGCTACAGCCTAAATTGGAGAAGCTTCTAAAGAAACGTGATGAGGCAATCCAGACAGAACAGCAGTATCACACGTTGTTAGAACGTATCCGTAACGAGTGGAACCGGATGAGTTTTGAACAGAAGAAACAGGCTGTAAATACGCTTGTGGATAAGGCTGTACTCACAAAAGACGCGCCCCATTGGTACCGGCTTGTGATCTACTGGCATATTCCTGTAGGACGGGTAGATGAGGGGTTTATCTGGTATCGGAATGGTGGAGCGTTTTTGTGGACAGAAGAAGAGGAAAAGGCGTTAATGTGGCTGTACCCCCTTGCTCCAAGACATCAGGTACAAAACGCGCTACCACGCCGAACGTGGGGAGATATTAGCAATCGTGCAAGCCAACTCAAGGTAAAGCGGATTGCACGTTCAGCTAGCGATCTACCAGATGATGTGGCGATGGCTGATCTGAAGTATGCAAAAGAGCATGGATTAGGCACACATGCAGGGCTACAGTATCATGCTACCTGGCGGACTAAAGTAGGGGAGATATCAAAATCATCTCTGCCGTCCATCGCCCGATGCCTTTGACTGCCGTGAGCTGGTCGATGATCGCTTCATCGTCGAGATGCACAAGCTGGGCCAGATCGAGCTGGCCGCTAGCGATGCGCTCGGTCAAGTCACGTACATAGCGAGCCTTAGAAGCTGAGAGGCCGGCAGCGCGCAGCGCATCATGTTCAAGCTGTATGAGCGCTTCAGGTGTGATGATATTGCCGGGTGCAGCAGTACGAAGGCGCGCCATAATGGCGTCCGCAGCCATGACCGAAATTTGCTGCGAGATAATGGCATCCACCAGCGCCTCGAATGTGTTGGGATTCGGCTCCAGAGTACAAGCTCCTACACGGGCAATGGCATCCGCCATGACGGGATCGACGCGGCTCAGATGGGCTATAGCTGCCTCGATCTGATCAGTCCAGGAAGTGATAATGGTCATAAATCAAAAATCCTGTATCGAAAAAATCCTGGCCCCCACAAGGGAGGCCACTACATGTTATTGCTCAAACGAAGGTTCACAGCATACAGGTCAACAACATCGTGTGCTTAGTATAGCATATGTAGCTGTCTTTTTCTTTTTCCAACTATGTCATACAATGCCCAAGAAGGCATAAATGTGAAGACGGTGAAAGGAGACATTATGACAGACACAAATACCCACGAACAACATAAGTACACAAACCGGCTCATTCATGAGACGAGTCCATATCTCTTGCAGCACGCGCACAATCCTGTCGATTGGTATCCCTGGGGAGAAGAGGCCCTGCAGAAGGCTCAACGTGAAGATAAACCTATCTTACTGAGTATCGGCTACTCTGCCTGCCACTGGTGCCATGTGATGGAGCGAGAGTCTTTTGAGAACGAAGAGATCGCAGCCATCATCAACCAGTACTTTGTGCCTATAAAAGTGGACCGCGAGGAGCGGCCAGATATCGACGCGATTTATATGCAGGCGGTGCAGGCGCTAACCCAGCAAGGCGGCTGGCCCATGACTGTCTTCCTCACGCCCGATGGACGACCCTTTTATGGCGGTACCTACTATCCTCCCTACGATCGCCGTTATGGGACACAGGTGATGCCAGGATTTGGGCGCATCTTGCTGAGTATGGCCGAGGCTTACCGGGATCATCGCGCGGAGGTAGAAGAGCAGGCCAATCAGCTTGCCGATTACCTCAAGCAGCGCAGCACCAGCCCCTTGCGCAGCAAAGGCATGCAGATTGCAGAGAAGATACCGTTAGCATTTTTGAATACAGCCAGCCGGGAATTAGCCGCCGAATTCGATCCCTATCATGGGGGTTTTGGCAACGCTCCCAAATTTCCCAACGCTATGGCCCTGGAGCTTCTCCTGCGCATCTATCTACATCGCCAGGCAGGTGAGCTTGAGCCAGCAGCCGGGGCAGGTACGACATCCGAGCTTGACATGGTTGAAACAACCCTGCAACACATGGCAGAAGGCGGTATCTACGACCAGTTGGGAGGGGGATTTCATCGCTACTCGGTCGATGATCGCTGGCTTGTGCCACACTTTGAGAAAATGCTCTACGATAATGCCTTGCTCAGCCGCATCTACCTGCACACCTACCTGGTGACCGGTAATCCGTTCTACATGCGTATAGTGGAAGAGACGCTAGACTACGTTGTGCGAGAGATGACCTCGCCACAGGGCGGGTTCTATTCCACGCAGGATGCCGACAGCGAGGGCGAAGAAGGAAAATTCTTTCTCTGGACACCAGAGGAAATCCGGGCTGCGCTGTTGCCTGAAGATGCGGATCTCTTCATGCGCTATTACGGTGTGACAGAAGAGGGGAATTTCGATGGCAAGAATATCCTGCACGTTGCCCAAGATGCAGAGACTGTAGCCGAGGAAGCCGGAATAGACCTGGAAAGGGTGCAAGATGCGCTCAGCCGGGGCCGGGCTATGCTCTTCAAAGTGCGTGAGCAGCGTGTCAAACCCGGACGTGATGAGAAGATTCTGACATCCTGGAGCGGGCTGATGCTGTGCAGCTTCGCCGAGGCAGCGCGCTACCTTAGCCGCCCTGATTATCTCGAAATTGCCATCAAGAACGCCCGGTTTTTGCTGGGCGAGTTACGGGACAAAGAGGGACGCCTGCTGCGCACATATAAGGATGGCCGCGCTCACCTCAATGGCTACCTGGAAGACTACGCTTTCCTGGCAGATGGTTTGCTGGCACTCTATGAGGCCAGTTTTGATCCGCACTGGTTTGCGGTAGCACGGGACTTGATGGACGAGGCTATCAAGCTGTTTGCCGATGAGCAGAACGGCGGATTCTTTGATACCGGCAGCGATCACGAAGCTCTGGTCAGCCGCCCCAAAGATATTATGGACAATGCGACACCGGCTGGCAATAGCGTTGCAGCCGGTGTACTGCTGCGCCAGGCTGCTTTCACCGGCAACGAGGACTATCACCGGCGAGCCAATGATTACTTGCTGCCCATGGCTGATATCATGGTGCAGCACCCCCAGGCTTTTGGGCACGCGCTTTGCGCTCTCGATTTTGCCGTTTCGCCTGTCAAAGAGATTGCTCTGATTGGCGATCCACACCAGGACGATACACGCGCCTTGCTAGAGGTCGTCAACGAGCGCTACCTGCCAAACAGTGTGCTGGCTTGCGCCGCGCCGGACAATAGGAAAGCGATGGAAACCATCCCATTACTAGCCGATCGACCAATGAAAGATGGCAAAGCGACCGCTTACGTTTGCCAGCACTTTACGTGCCTGGCACCGGTCAATACAGCGGAAGAATTGCAGCAATTGCTGTGATAAATCAATCATTGACATAGCGCAATTCGCCCTCGACGTTGTGGCGGCAGAGGCGGCCGCTCGCTGCCAGTTGTTCAAGGGCGCGCCTGGCCGCAGCAATCTCCTTGCGGCCTGCTGTTTTCTTATGCGGGGGAACAAACGCTTGCGCTACTTCGCGGGGAGTAAAGACGGTGAAGGCATTGGTATGCTCTTGCAGGTAGGTGATGACGGCCTTCTCATACCAGGTTACCAGGTCAGAGGTACGGGCTACCCTCGGTATAGCTACAATCATGACGGGGCAGGGAGCCAGTTGTAATACCTTCCTTGAAATGCTGCCAACAATGAGGCGGCGCAGGCTTTGCCAGAGCGAATTCCCACGGCTTCCCACGACAATGAATTGGACTTGCAATTCTCTGGCAGTCCTGACGATTTCCTCAGCAGGGAAGCCAACCCGGATATAGGTCTCGATCTGTTCTGCGCCAAGGCCGGCTTTCTCCAATTCCGCCCTGGCCCTGCGCAGGGCATCCTCTGCCTTGCTGCGCTGCTCAACCATGAGAGGAACAGGTAATTGATGCCCCATATACATAGCGAGAGAAGGGGACGTAACATAAGGGCCGGAGATAACACAGAGGAGAACGAGGTGAAAGTGCGGTGAGGCCTGCTCCATGATCTCACACACGGTGCGCAGGGCCAATTGTGTAGCCGGCGTGATTTGATTGTCGATGCCCAGCAAAATGCGCCTGTCCATAGTCATTGCAGCTCATTATGTTCAACTGGTCACGCGGTGCTGGCCACGCACAACTCTGTCCATGAAAGACACACCATGCCACTCTCGATCTAAGTATACCGATTTTTAGAATGTGTGACAAGGTAGACAAAAAAATTGCGGCATATAGCACTGCTTTTCCCGAGCCCCCTGTCTATACTGTCCTATAGAAAGGTCCACCCATGTCATGCTGAGCGAGTGCAGCCCAGCCCTGAACGCCGTGAAGGGGAATGGGCTCAGGTGACATTATGTGACTGTTCTTCACAGAAGCAGAGGTCAAGACAATGAGTATCGAGATGGACACGCTTCCCTGCAATATGAACGTAAGCGTAGTTACAAGCCGCTATTGGGCCGAAACCAACAAATATAGCTATAAAGAGCCTTATAGTGATGAGTATGGACTGGAGATTTTCCACCAGGCCATCGTAGAACATGATACACAAGCCTGGGAACTCTTGATAGAGCGTTTTCACAAGATGGTTCTGAGCTGGCTGCGCAGGCATCCCAATAGAGAGATAGCATACCGCTTGAACAGCGAAGAGAATTATATTGCCCTGGCCTTTGAGCGCTTCTGGATGGGAACGTTGAGAAACCAGAAGATCGAGTTCCATTCTGTTGCAGCCGCTCTCAACTTCTTGCGTGCGTGCCTGAATAGCGTTATTATCGATACGCTACGCGGCCAGATGAGAGAGATGCCATTCCCCGAAACCGGCTTCGATGAGCCGGCAGTAGAGAACCTTGACGATGGGCTTGAGCTCTGGAACGCCATCAAAAGCTTGATCCCAGGCGAGCGCGAGCAGCGGCTAGCTTACCTGCTCTACCATTGCGGCCTCAAACCCCGGCAAATCGTCCATTATTGCCCCGAGGAGTTTAACGATGTACAGGAGATCTTTCGCATGACTCGCAACATCCTGGATCGCTTACGGCGCAATAAAGACCGGCTGCGCTGGCTGCTAAGTGATGTAGCCTGCTGATATCATTATCTTCTGGGCCTGGCAGGTGAGAAGAGGCGGAGGATGGCAACCAGAATACAGGCACCGATAAAGGCGATAAGGATGCTACCCCAGAAATGATAGATGCCTGTGAAGCCGAGAAAGCCGGCTAAGAAGCCGCCAATAACCGCGCCGATCAGGCCGACGATAATATCTCCAATACAGCCGTAGCCTCGTCCCCGCACAATAACGCTGGCCAGGAAGCCGGCAATCAGGCCAACGATTAACCAGGCAATCAAATCGCCAGGAGCAAGAATAAGATTATGTATTACCATATGGCTTATATCCCTCACTTAGAGCTATTTTTTAGTAAAGACTGTTAAGCTATTTTCTATACGTGAAGAGCAGGCGAAAGTTACATTACGTGAGGAATAGAATAGGTAAGTAAGGCGAAAAGACAAAGCAAGGGCAGCCCATTTCCGGGCTGCCCTTGCCAGTTGAGTAGTAACGAGCTACTCAGAGGAGGCTCTGGTTCGTCTCTCCCCTCTCTTAGTACCTACGGCGATAACCTCTGTAACCGGTGGCGGCACGCACAATCATGATGAGGATGATCGCGCCAATGATGGCGAAGAACAGGCTGCCCCAGAACCCAACTGAGAAGCCTAAAGCGCCAGCGATCAGTCCACCGATGATTGCGCCGATGATACCGACGACGATATCACCAATGATACCGAAGCCGCCGCCTTTCACGACGTATCCGGCAATCAAGCCGGCAAGGAATCCAATGATCAACCAGGCCAGCAATCCGCCCGGATTGAGGGCAAAAGCGAGTACCAATGTTGCAAATGTCATCATCGTTCTCAACTCCTTCTATATCTGACTAATTCATCCTGTAATTGCGTAGCAAATGCCATTTCCTTATTTCGCTTTGATTTAGATTACCTTGCAAATCCTGTCAGGATTTGCTGCATACGCATTTGCTATAGATAGGTTACTCTAGAATATATAGCAACACAAGTGAACAATAAAAACTTTAAGTGCGTGCTAATGATCTTTTAATGTTTCTAATTTATAGAGATAGTAAAATCAGCCGCCTGTCCTTTTGGCCGTTGCCTGCTGCGCGGCAGGTATGGTAGGCTATATGCTACATACACGATGAAAGGAAGATGGGTGAAGACAGCATGGCTGCCGGGCCGGACACCACAGAATCAACAACATCGCGCGCAAGCGCATCACAGAAGCAACGCTTTCCGTTCTGGACATTGCATTTGCCACGCAATGTCTACCTTTTGCTGTTCTTCACGCTGGGCAAAGGGTTTCAACTAACGATCGCGACGCTTAATGTTACTTATTATGCTCACAGTCTGGGCTACAAGCCGGATTTTATCGGGCTGCTGAGCGCGATGCCTGCGCTTGGCTCGCTTGTAAGCAGCGTACCCAGTGGGTTGCTGGCCGATCGCTTAGGGCGCAAGCCCGTCTTGATAGGCACTGCGATCCTGACCCCGCTTTTTCTGGCCGGGATCGGGCTGGTCACGTGGGGGCCGTTGCTGCTGGTGTGCGCGCTGATGCAAGGCATTGTCTCATCGGCCTACTGGGTCACGAATCTGCCGCTGCTGACAGAGAGCACAACAGAGCGGCAGAGAGTAGGCGTGATGGCGCTGAATAGTTTTCTGCTGCTAGGCATTGGCTCATTAGGGAATCTGCTGGGAGGAGCGATTCCTGAATTTGTGGCCGGGCTAATGCATGTCTCGGCGGCGAGTACCGTGCCGCTGCGCTGGGGGATCCTGAGTGCAGCGCTGGTAACAGTTACCTTTGGCCTGCCGCTCTGGTTCTTGCGGGAACCACCTCACAAGGTAACGGCCTCGCCAGAGGTGACAGCCATTGAGCAGCTTACAGCGGCAGAGCGGCGGCGAGAACCATTGCCGGTGCTCTTATTTGCTAGATTGCTCATTCCGGATCTGTTGTTTACGATGGGAGAAGGCGCGGTGGTGGCGCTGATCCAGCTCTACTTCGTGCTGCGCTTCCATCTTTTACCGGGGCCGCTGGGTGTCATTTTTACCATTTCTGGTCTTGGGGGCGGCATATTCTCGTTGACGGCACCCCTATTTGTGCATCGCTGGGGAAAACTACGCATCATCACTACGGTGATGTACCTGACAGCGCCGCTCATGCTTTTGATCGGCTACTCTCCCTTTCTGCTGCTGGCAGTGGCGGGAGAATATGCGCGTTCCTTCATGCGTACACTGATCGAGCCGGTCTATGCAACATTTGCCATGGAGCAGGTTTCTGATCGCTGGCGCGCTACTTTAAGCGGGTGCTATGGGGTGACGTGGAGTATCGGCTTTAGCATTGGGCCAACCATTGCCGGCTGGCTGCAAACGAATGTCAGTCTCTCGACGGCGTTTATCTTTGGCGCGTGCTGCCTGATGACCTGCTCTAGCTTGCTATTACTCTTCTTTGGTGGGAAGCCAGAAGGTTCCCAGATATAGTATTGATATACTTCATCTGGTATACTATGTCAAAGATTTTTAGTTGGAGGAGCTTTGCATGCCGTCACGTGTAGCGGAGTCGCGTCCTGAAGCAGGAATAGAAGCCCCGCACCAGCACTACTCGTCTAATGTTAGGGTGCCCACATATACAGAACGTCCAGTTGCGCAACCTGCAGAAACTGAGCCGCCTCAAAGGCGGGCGCTGGCGCCAGCCGAGGGCTGGCTGCCGCTGCTGCTCATCGCGATAGCTGTCTACTCTGTCGTCTTCCCGATGATGGCAGTGAGCGCAATAGCGCAAAGTTACATTCTCATCTGGAGCGCAGCCGCCGGGCTTGTAGCCGGCTTGCTGATAGCAAAGATAGAGCGCCTGCCACAGGTGATTTTACACCTTGCCGCCTGCCTGATCGGCTACTGGCTCTCGATCTGGTTGATCAGCTCGATTGCGGTACATATTCCCTGGAGAACCCTGGTTGCGGAGATAGGTGCAGCATTGATGGATCCGGCCGGGTCTGGCAATACCACGGTTGTTTTTCTCTTCTACCTCTCTTTCCTGAGCTTCTTTCTCGGCTACTTCGGCACATGGCTGATCTACCATGCGCGGCTGCCGTGGCTTGTTGCGTTCGTCTATTGCTCCATTCTTCTTGTCAACCTGAACTATGCCAGGCAAGACTTTTCGCTTTTTGTGGCCACTTTGCTGGCCGCATTGGTGTTGCTTATCGCGCGTATCCAGCTCTCCTCTCGCCTGGAGCAATGGAAATACGAGGGGTTACATACAGATCGCGCCTGGCTGCGCGCTATTACCAGGCGCTGCATGCAAATCGGAACGATACTGGCGCTGCTGGCGCTCCTGCTCGGCTGGCTTCTTCCGATCCTGAGCCAGCCAGCCGAAGGAGTGACGTTCTGGAATGAGCTGAATAACACCTGGAGCGCTATCACACAGGGGCGCTTTTCATGGCCAGGCTCCGCTACAGGCAGCCAGACCGGCCAGGCGCCTACAAACTTTTTTGGCAGCCAGATGACTATTTCCGGCAGTGTGCGCCTGCCCAGCGGCGAAGTGCTGGATTATACAAACCCAGGTGGCTCACAGGGGCTTACCGGAGCACTTTATCTTGCAGGGTTCACTTATGACCACTTTGATGGGCATACCTGGACTTCATTATCGACGACGAACAGCCTGAATTATAGCGCCGGCGCATCACTCCCCAATATGATAGCTACCAGCTACGCACCAATCACAACGGAAGTCAGCATAGTACACCCGCCCGGTGGCAGCATGAACTATATCTTCGCCCCACCCGAGCCAGAATCATTCGATGTGGCTACAACTGTGTACGGTAATCCGGTCGTGGCTGCCTGGACACAGCAAGACCCCTTGAGGACGGGAGAGCATTACACGGCCACTTCGCTCGTTTCTACAGCCCCGGCCAGCGCTTTAGCGCAAATACCGCTACCAGACGACGACCCATCTGCCTGGAAGACAGATATCAACTATATGACCATGCAGGCCTTCTATCTCCAGGTGCCCAACGACCTCTCGTTGAATGTGAAACAAACGATGCAGCAATGGACGCAAGGAGCCAAGAGCGCTTACGGCGCTTTGCAGATGCTTGAGGCTCACCTGAGCAACCCGGCGGAATTCACCTATTCCATCGATAACCCTCCTATCCCTCCTAATGTTGATGTTGTGGACTGGCTATTACAGACCCATAGCGGCTACTGCACCTACTATGCGACAGCGATGACGATCATGGCTCGTTTGCTGGGCATCCCCGCGCGGATTGTGAATGGGTTTAGCCAGGGGCATTTTGATGCCAGGCGAAAGATGTGGGTGGTCGATGGCTCAGATGCGCATAGCTGGGTGCAAGCCTATTTTCCAGACTATGGATGGATCAATTTTGATCCCACGCCCGGCTTTGCGTCAAATGGCGCAAGCAATCCGCCGCTGGGAGTATCACCTGCGCCCACCTCGCATCCTGCAAAGTCCCCACCGGCTCCTGCACACAAAAACAAGGGGAGCCAGCAAGAAACGCCCTCCACTCGCCAGGGAAACCAGCCGCTAGCAGCAAGCATTATGGCCGAGCGCACTGTATTCATAGCCGGAGCTATCATACTGGTGCTCTGCTCGTTCTTTATCACCTGCTTGCTCCTGGTACGACAGCGCCTGTACAGCCTCTATGGGAGGAGCTCACATGTTGCCGGCATGTTCTGGCGAGTAAGCTCTGTTGCAGGATGGCTCGGCTTGTCATCGCATCCGGCGCAAACGCCATATGAATACAGCCGCAAACTGTGCCGGCTTGTACCAGAACACGCTTTCCCGCTCTGGCGGCTGACCGAGCTTTTTGTGCAGGAGCGCTGGGCACCCCTGCGACCGGAGCAGCATGAGCAGGCCGAACAAGAGTTGCAGCGGCTCTGGCCAGGCCTGCGTAGAACCATGGCAGGCCTGCTGTGGGCGAGGGTGATAGGTAGGAGAGCCAGGGGATAAGGATCAAAATATAGTATTTATATATTTGAATATATAGATACTCGTTACGATAGCGGTAGCTCCTCGTTTGTATATTTTGGAAAGCCGTTTTTCACGCCACGAATGCGACGATTGGAAGATGTGGGGAGGATGGATGCGATGAGAAGAGAGCCACCGATAGCAGCATGTACCTATGGCTGGGGGAAAGAGTTCCGGCTCTACCACGATTACCTCTATGCGGGCGGAAAGCGCTACATGTTGAACGAGCTGACCGGTATCCACCCTACCTACCAGCATGTTCTGGGCATCTCCTCGGTTCGTCTTGAGTTGCATTTCGGGAAGAAAAAGGTAACGTTGCGCGGTATTGCGGCTATCGAGGAAGCTCAAAAAGCCATAGATTACCTGATGCTGCACTATCTGGGGCGAGGACAGGGCAGTTTTACATCTCGCACGAGTGAAGCCGGCAGGTGGAGGTGGACGAGGGAAGTGCAGGCACCTCTTGAGGTATCTCCACAAGTCCAGAACTGGCTACCGCACTATGAGCTGGCCACGCCGCAAGAACCGGATGCGAGACAGCAGGCTCAAGCTCAGGTGACAACACTCAAGCTCGAAACTCCGAAGTGGCAGCGCTTCCGGCAGGAACAGCGTGAACGCAGGCAGCGGCGCTTGCACACGGAGCGAGTCCTGCGAGAACACGGTTTTGACGTGGAAAGGTTAGCGCAGCAATTGAAGCAAGAGACGCTGCCGGAGGTGGATGTCCCCATACGTTTGCGTATAGGAGAACGCGCCCATTACATGACCGATGCCACGCTTTGCGGGGAACCTATCGGGGGAGAACTCTGTTCGACGTACCCGGCCAGAGATCACGGAATGTTGATTCTGACGAACAAACGCATGGTCTTTCTGGGCCGCAAGAGCCAGGTTGTGCTAGATTATGCCGATCTGGTGGTTGTCTATCGCTTGCGCGGCGCAGTAGCTTTTGAAGCAGAGCACTGGCAAAAGCGGGAGATATTCGAAGTCCGCCGCCCCTTAGAGTGTACGATGTACATCGATTGCATTCTTGAGCGCTGGAGAAAAGCCTTGATGCAGCGCCCGCAATTCAGGAGGATCACAACGAACTTCTTTGGTGACGACGTGCAAAGTGAGGAAGCGCTGGGAGCAGTGAATATCGAGAGCATATTGTCATTAGTGAGACAGAGGGTGAACACCAGCGAAGTTATCGACCAGTACGAGTGGTCATAGCAGGAGGTGCAGGAGGGCCTGCGGCCCTCCTGCCGGGGCTTGGGGGTGTCCCCGAATAACCATTATTCTAAAGGATTTCATAAGGTGGCTTTAATTGGCCACAGCAATTGGGGGGAAGAGGATAGGAGATGATTGATACATTAATGGCCCTGTGGAACCGGGGATATGGTGGAAGAGCGGTACTTGTCTCGATAGCTTTTTTTATCATTTGCATTAGTATATCCCTACTCTTGGTTTCAGTTGACGGTATAACCTGGCTTAGTCGCGTGCATGGAACTCCTACGGCCCGCCGGGTCTACCCAACAGCCACCAATCCAGTGAGCGGCATCCAGCCCGTGCCGGATAATACAGTAACCATTCCTGCTCCTACTTCTACGCCTACTCCTGTGCTCAGAGCCACTCCCACCTCGGCAAGCAATCCATGTACTTACGCCTACACAGCGCAAGATAGGACACCCACTATAACGCCATCCAGCCGGAAAAATAGTGGCACTTCCGCTAAACCCACATCAACACCGGCGCATACACGCCCAACGCCAATTCCTACGCCCATAAAACCAGCCCCGACACCCACGAAGACACCAGCACCCACGCCTACGGGCACGCCCGTGGTCACGCCCACGAATACAGCAACTGCCACTCCTACCGGCACGCCGCCAACACCGGCAAGCTCACCAACGGCCGCTCCTACTTCAATAGTCCCTCCCTCTGGGCCAGCCACGCCTACCAGTACGTCCGGTACAACGCCAACAGTTGGCACAAGCCCGGCAATGCCGGAAAAAGGCTCAACCAGCAGAGTACCAAGAGGTGGGGGACCGCTTCCTACCCCTACAAATGCTTCGACCCCAGGGCAACAAAACCCGCCGGCCAATCCACCATGCCTGCAAAGCAGCACGGGAGATAACCTGGATGCATCTCTAAGCGCTTCGATGCTGATAACGCTGGAGGAACATATCTGGCTGATACTGGGTGGTTCTGTTGCCGGGACGATGCTTTTTTATGCCGCATTCTATCTATTCATGCGCAAAAAGAATACACTCAGTTCGAAGCCTGACTTACAATAGATGCTGGGATCCACTGATGATTTGTCAGGCAGGCTGCGGCCCACCCTGGTGGAGAGAAAAGTGCGAGCCTCCTCCACACGGTCTCCCAGACCGCGTCCTCGCGCGCAGGCAAGGGGCTTCGCCCCCTGCACCCCCATGTATGAGGGGATCTTAGATAGATGCCCTTGACGCCGGCAAAATTATGGGCGTACAATAAAAAAGAACCTCACGTTAACGCAAACGTTAATCTTCATATGGAAGCTCAGGGATAACGACATGCGCATTACACCAGAAACGCCAGAGGAGACCCCAGCGCAAGCTGGCATAACAGAAGCAGCATCAAAGATGCTGCGCCGCTGGTGGCGCCCAATATGGCTGAATCGCGATCTTACTTTGCTATTTGGCGGGAGAGCACTGCGTAGCCTGGCGCAGGGTTACCTGGCAATCATTGTCCCGATCTACCTTGCGCAACTGGGCTTTGATGCCGTTCACCTGGGCATTGTCTTCACTGCGGCAGCGATCACCAGCGCCGTACTGGCGGCCTCGATCGGTTTTTTCTCAGATCGCTTTGGGCGCAAGACCTCGTTAATTCTCATTTCACTGATGATGGCAGGCGGAGGGGTTGTCTTTGCCCTTTCGAGGAACTTCATTGTGCTGGTTCTGGCAGGGGCGATTGGTACAATAGGCAGGGGAGGTGGAGCAGGCAGTGGAGGAGCATGGGGGCCATATTACCCTGCCGAGCAAGCGCTCATTGCTGAACATGCCAGTGATAGGCAACGCACAACGATTTTTGGCGCGCTCTCGTTTGTGGGTGTGATAACGGGCGCTATCGGTTCTTTACTGGCCGCGTTGCCCAACTTATTGAAACAAGGCGCGGGGTTTTCTACACTTGATGGCTACCGCGTCCTTTTCCTGCTGACGGCCCTGCTCGGCATCGCTATGGCAGTGATCGTGCTCCCCGTTGGAGATCGCGTGCTCCAGCAACAGAGATGCGGGGCAGAGGTGAAAGCCGGTACAGCCACAACAAAGGCGAAAAAAAAGATAGGGCTTTCGGCCAGTTCCTGGAATCTCGTCTCGCGCTTCATGATCACCAATACAACCAACGGCCTGGCGATTGGCGTTCTTGGAGGATTCGTGGTTTACTGGTTCTATCGCCGCTATGGGGTAGATACCGGTGAGCTTGCAGGATTGTTTTTTGCGATCAACCTGGTTGCAGCTTTTCCTTACTTGCTGGCGGGACGGCTTGCGCGCAAGCTGGGCACTGTGAATACCATTGTTATCACACGCGCAATCTCGGTGGTCTTGCTCTTCGTCATGGTTATGATGCCGACGTTCTTGCTCGCAGCTCTCCTGTACCTTGTGCGCATGATTGCCAATACGCTATCCAACCCGTTGCGCCAATCGTACCTGATGGGCATTATTCCGCCCGAGGAGCGGTCGAGCGCAGCGGGGCTGTCAAACCTGCCATCGCAAGGGGCGGCTGCAATCAGTCCATATATCGCCGGCTACCTGATCCAGTTGGTTTCGCTGGATCTTCCCCTGGAGCTTGCTGCTGCCCTGCAGGCCATCAACGCTATGCTCTATTACGTGTTTTTCCGTAACGTTCACCCACCGGAAGAACGGGCACCAGCAGGTGCGGTCGCGCACCTGGAACATGCAGGTTCGAATACTGAGTAACATCAACATCACGAAGGAGGTACATGAACTATGTGTTTTGATCTCAATGCTGAACCACCCATCGATGCTGCTGATGATGGCAGCACACGGAGTGAGGAACTTGTGCTTACATCGGCTGATGGGACTCGCTTCGCAGCCTACGCGGCACATCCAAGTATGCCGAAGGGAGCGGGAATAGTCATCTTGCCGGATGTACGCGGGCTATTTCGCTTTTATAAAGAGCTGGCCCGCCGCTTCGCCGGTACAGGGATCGAGGCAGTCGCCATCGATTATTTTGGGCGCACAGCAGGGTTGACGCCACGCGACGAGCAGTTTGACTTCATGTCGCATGTTGCTCAGACCCGGCTGGAGACGATATCAGCGGATGTCGCTGCTGCGGTGGCTTATCTACGCAGCCTGCCTGATGCGCCGCGCTCGATCTTCACCGTTGGTTTCTGCTTCGGCGGTGGAAATTCCTTCCAGCAGGCTGCCAATAGCAATCTCGGATTGGCTGGCGTAATCGGCTTCTATGGGAGGCCGGTAGGCCCGACTCGCGACGGCTCGCCTGCTCCCATCGAGAGAGTGCAGCAATTTAGCTGCCCTGTGCTTGGGCTATTCGGTGGTGCCGATCAGGCTATTCCTGTCGAGCATGTGCAGCAGTTCGACAAGGCGCTCACAGATGCCGGGGTCGAGCACGAGATCGTCATCTATCCGGGAGCGCCGCACAGCTTCTTTGATCGCAATCAGGAGCAGTACGCCAAAGAATCGGCTGACGCCTGGAGGCGCATGCAGGAGTTTATCGCCAAGCATACGGCGGGCGTAGCAGCGCACGCATAAAAATGTGTTAGGGCGCAATGATGAAATTTACCGATCAAGATCGGCAATGGGATGCTGTAGGGACAAGGGGCGGCTGAGAGGCTGGGAGGGGGCCTTGTGCTTGTCCCCCGCGGCAGCCGCGCACCTGGAGCAGCGGGGACAGGCACCAGGCCCCCGCATCCACTCCACCCCACCCCCTGTCCCTACAGCACGGAGACCACCGGTTTTACCAATCTTGACTGTCAAGTTTCATCCCTGCGCCCCCATACATTACGGGCTATATGAGTCGTCCGTTGAGGAGTTGCCAGGCTCTGCGGGTGTCGTGAGGTCGGTGGTAATAGCGCGCACAAGGCGCTCGATGCGATCCCAGCGAGCAGGATAGCGGTCGGCGTAGAACTTCTCCTGGCCAGGGCTATCGTAGGCGTAGAAGGTGTAATCCTGGTTGTTGTAGCGATAGTTTACCCTGGTGTAGGGGATACGCACCAGCTCCAATACCTGTAAGGTTGGGCGGGAGCTGGCCTGGGGCGTGCTGGATCGCTCATGACCTGCTCGTTCGGCATGTACCATCTCGACGGCTGCATGCCAGACATCTGCAGGCACGTTTTCTGGCGGCGCTTCTGCATACACATCTTCGTTAATCTCGGCGGTGTAGACGACCTGGCCGGTTGCAATGGCCAGGCGGCGCTCAGGAATAGGGCTATCTCCCACGAGCCGCGTTTGGACGCTCAGATCGAACTGGCGCACAAGCTCGTGATGGCGCACGACTTTTCCCGTGCCTCGACAGTTGGCGCAGAGCATGGTTTTAGCGCCCTGGCAGGTCTCGCAGACGCGCTTCCCATTACCACAGGAGCACTCAATCTCGCCGTCAACACAGTCGGGGCAAGGCACAGTTTTTCCCTTGCTGGCAGGATCGATATCGATGGGATTGGGTATGGGAACGCCCTGCTGGCGGATTCCTTCAAACACATCCGAGACCTTCTCACTGACGGAATTAGTAAGGTTTGAGGCCTGTTTTTGGAAAAATGAGCGCTTTTTCGTCTCGGCCCAATCCGCGATGTAGCCGCGCCCATGACAGGTAGGACAGCGTTTCCTGGCGCGGCCCCGGCATTCAGGGCAGGTCACCCAGCCCCGACCGCTACAGGCGCTGCAAGGAGCATGCCCTGTGGCATTGCAACGTGTGCAGGAAGCAATCTCATCCAGCCCGGCAAGACGAATGCGACTCGCCGGCGCCTTCAATCCCGTTACCTCTGGCAGCTCGTAATCCCAGACAGGCAGGAGCGGTTGAGGCTGCCCGACAGGACGGCCTGTATACGGCTCGGTGATGGTTTCCATAGAACGGCTTTCCCAGCGTGTTTGCAGTGTGATATCCCATACCTCGTCAGTGCTCCAGGAGATAAGGTCCATGTAGGTACCGAGTTCGCGTGCGACACGCCAGTTCTCCGAGCTCCACATGTTAGCAAGCTGGCGAATTTGCTGCTCCTCTTCGCTTATCGCCTGGCGAGGTGTGAGTGGCGTTTGCGCCTGCTGCCAGTACTCACTTGCCTTGTCAACTACGCGCCTGATACGCTGCTGGGCTTCGTTGGCCCCCTGTACGACCGAGCGCTTGATCTCTTCGATGCGTTTTTCTATATCATCCCGGTTGGGTTGATCGGTTCCAGGTTGATCCTGGGGCTCATACCCCCATTCATCACCCATTGATTACTCCTCCCTCTATATGGGCGCAGTTTTGCTGTTGCGTCCTCCCATGTAGAACACGGCATACCGGTGATCGATGGATGCCTGGCCCCCACAAGGGAGGCCACTACATGTTACATGAAGCTTGATTCAGTAATATATACGCTGCTTGCATGCGAGGGGTTGTATAACCGGCCTCTACAAGAGCGCTGTGATCTCTTCCTGAGCTGGAACACCGGTTACCTCAGCGTCGTGTTCAAAGACCAGCAAGTCTACTTCGCTGCGTATGCCAAATTCCGGCAGATAGATGCCCGGCTCGATAGAGCAACAGGTTCGGGGGAGCAAGAGGCGCTCATCCCGCGTCTCAAAGTTGTCGATGTTCGCGCCATTGGCATGTGGAACCATGCCGATGCTGTGCCCTGTACGATGCACGAAGTAGTCGCCATAGCCTTCCCTGGCGATCACGTTGCGGGCTACATCATCGACCTCGCATCCCTCGACGGGCTTACCCTGTTGCAGCCTTTCTCGCACGAAGGTGATGGCGGCATCCCTGGCACGCCGCACAATTTCAAAGATGACCCGCTGGCGATCAGGAATCTCGGCTCTGGTTCCGGCAAAGGCCATCCAGGTATAGTCTGCAAAGATTGCATCAGGGTCTGGCAGGCGTGCCCAGAAATCGACCAGCAGTAAATCACCAGGCATAATAGGGCTGCTCGCGTTAGCCGTTGGCTCGTAGTGGGGATTGCCGCTATGCTCATTCACAGCAACAATGGGTGGCTCAGGCACAACCACGCCAGTTTGCTCCATAAGGGCAAGGAAGCGCTGCTGCACGCTGTATTCATCCAGGCTCGCACCGGAACGGAGCTGGCCGGCCAGTTCGAGGAAGAGGCGATCTTTGGCTGCCATGATACGGCGGCCTGCTTCGCGGTGCGATTCGATCTGTTCGCCGGTCAGTTGAGCAACAAAGCGCTGGGCTATGTTGGCAGAGCTGACCACCTCGGCGCCACATGCGCGCACCAGTTCGATGGTGCCGGCATCTACCCGCGAGACATAGGGGATGGCATTCATGGGTGAATATTCCATGGCCACGCGCATGCCTGGATGGAGAAGCCCGGTAAGATGGAACTGCATCTCCTGCCATGTGCGAAAGATGTGCCGCTCTCCTGGCAAGGAGCGCAGCACGTGCGTTTCAACAGCGCTGATTAATGCCGTTGGCGTTCCCTGGGCAGGGACAAAATAAAACCAGCGGCGCGTATACATCTCATCAACCGGCAATGAAAGAACCTGGTATGCGATGGGATTCGATTGGCGAAAATCATAAAAGAGCCAGCCATCGAGGTTTTCGGCGGATAACGCCTGCTGGATGCTCTCAAGTTCCATAATCAACCCTCCAGATATTTTGGTTTCACATCGTGGCCAGAGCCTTCAGGCGTCGGCGTGCGCGGCCCGCGATCATCTCACCGAGGCCGATAGCAGAAAGGCCTAGCAGCAGGTGAATCACCTGGATGATCCAGTGCAGCGAACCCGGAAGCCATAGCTGCTGGTATAAGCCGACGATAGCCAGCGCCAAGCCAACGATGAAGGTAGCTAACGCGAGGCCAAAGTTGCCTCCTTTAATAAAGCCCTGAGCCAGGCCAATCAACCAGAGCGCAATGACGACAACAAACCCGACAGCTTCATGCAGAAGTATAAGCTGATCGGCTATATTCAGCCAGAACAGGATGCCCAGCACAAGCTCCACAAGGAAAGCCAGGCGCAGCACCATTAAAGAGATATTGAGAACCTTCATGTTTCCTCCAATTTAATGGGCCATGACGTTCTGCCAGAACATGAGCATCTTTTCGCGCAGGGCGGCATGTTCTGGCTGGCGCAGGTAGGGATCGCGCTGCCAGAGTTTGGCGGCCAGGGAGCGCGAAAGCTCAACAAGTTTCGTATCACCGAGGTCTGCCATGCGCAGTTCCGGCATGCCGCTCTGGCGCACGCCCGCGATATCACCCGGGCCGCGCAGGCGCAGGTCGGCTTCAGATAAACGGAAACCATCATCTGTACGCTGAAAGACATCCAGCCGCTCCTGGGCCTGGATGCTGGCCTCCGCGCTCAACACATAGCAATAGGCTTGAGCGCTGCCGCGCCCAACACGCCCGCGAAACTGGTGAAGCTGGGAGAGACCAAAGCGATCCGCGTCCTCGATCACCATCACAGTGGCATTCGGTATGTCGATACCTACCTCGATCACCGATGTGGCGACCAGGATATCCAGCTCGTGGTCGCGGAAGCGGCGCATGGTCTGGTCCTTCTCGGCGGGTTTCAGGCCGCCATGCAGTAATCCCAGGCGCAAATGGGGGAAGACCTCGCGACTCAAGCGCTCAAATTCGGCAGTTGCGGCTTTGACAGCCAGCGACTCGGACTCTTCGATGAGCGGGCAGATGATAAAGGCCTGGTGGCCTGCCGCGACTTCACGTTCGACGAGGCTATATGCTTCGTTGCGACGGCTTCCCGTGCGCCAGCGCGTAATGATCTTCTGGCGGCCAGGGGGAAGCTGGTCGATCACCGAGATATCGAGGTCTCCGTAGAGGGTGAGGGCCAGTGTGCGCGGGATAGGGGTGGCAGTCATTACCAGCATGTGCGGGTGGTAGCCTTTTTGCCGCAAAGCATCGCGCTGCTCAACCCCAAAACGATGCTGCTCATCGACGATCACCAGCCCCAGGCGCCGGAAATTCACATCTTCCTGGATGAGCGCGTGGGTGCCAACTGCGATCGTGGCCTCGCCGTTCTCGATGGCTGCTCTCCCCATTGAGCGTTCGCGAGATTTCAAACTGCCGGTCAGCAAAACGGTACGAATGCCAAACGGCTCGAGCATAGCGCCGATACTTTGCGCATGTTGTTCAGCCAGCAATTCGGTGGGGGCCATAATGGCGCCCTGGTAGCCATTGAGGGCAGTGAGCAGGAGGATGGCGGCAGCTACTGCCGTTTTGCCGGCGCCCACATCACCCTGTAAGAGGCGGCACATCGGCCTGCTCTGAATGAGATCACCGGCGATCTCCTGAATGACGCGCCGCTGCGCCTGCGTGAAACGGAACGGCAGGGTAGCCTCAAATGGCCGATCGGTAATGACCGGCGACCATAATGTCGTCGTAGGCGGATCGAGGCCGAGTTCACCGGCTGCACTCTTATCCGCCGGTGTGGCAGCTTTATCAGCCTCTGGCGGATCAATAAATATTTTGGAGAGGTCGATAGTAAAGGCGATGCCCTGTGGGGCTTCATATTGCCAGCGACTGCGTCGTTCTTGCATGCCCAGTTGCAGCAGGAAGAGTTCATCGAAGCCGAGGCGGCGGCGGGCCGCCAGCAACGCCTCCTCATTTTCAGGGTAGTGAACCTGCGAAACTGATTCCGGCAGCGGCACCAGCTTGCCTTCGTAGCGTATCCAGGCAGGCAGGTGGTCAGGCAGCATGGCGGCGTAGCGATCGACGACCCACTTGGTGCACTTGCGTAGTGTCTTGGCATGCAGCCCTTCGGTCAATGGATAGACGGGGACCAAGCGGCCCGTGTTTAACAAATCCCCTTGCTCAGGGAACTCGTAGCTGCGTACAGTAAAGTCAACCTTGTTGCCGAAACGCTGCTTGACGCCGGTCACGACAAGATATGAGCCTTGAGCATTCTTTAACTGCTTTAGCAAATATGGCTGGTTAAACCATGTAAT
This sequence comes from Chloroflexota bacterium, assembly GCA_902812455.1. The sequence goes on from CADDZH010000006.1 coordinate 84,882, forward strand.
ATTGAGCTTACCTGTTTCATCGGAGATGGTGGCAATTGTGCGTGTGCGCCTTCCGCTGGAAATGACATTCCTGGCTTCCCAGATCAAGCCCATGGTTGTAGTGACTTCATTAAAAGGAATGTTTGCTATCTTGGTGAGCTTACTGTAGTCGCGATGCTCGCGTGGAAAATAGAAGAGCAGATCGCGCACAGTGCGAATGCCGAGGTTGTGTAGCCGGGCAGCCACCGTCGGCCCTACGCCAGGCACCGCTGTGACATCTGCACTCAAGAGTGTGAGCACAGCATGCCCTGCCGGGGCACGGGCTTCCAGATGGACGGGAGATTGTGGCGCTTTGAGCGATGCTTGTGCTTCTTTTGTATCCTTGCTCTTGTTCCCATCCTGGGCATCTTTCGCGCCAGGGGCATTCTCTGTAGCTCGCTGATCTAGTATGCTCTGCTGTATACTCTCGTTTATGGTCTCGCGAGGAGGAACAGAGGGTAGGTCACGCCTTTCTTGATTGCTCTTGCCCACCTCATCGAGAAGAGCGAGTGCGGCGCGTAGATTGGCTGCGCGCTGTACCGGGTCCTGTTTGCGATATCCTTCCAGGTATTCAGCAAAGCGATGAATGGGGCTGACATCAAGCCCTGCTTCCTTGCAGAGAGCTGTGGCTTCATCGGCCCAGCGGACGACAAATAACTCCAGCCCACCCGGCTTGATAGCGCGGTCCTGGTGGTTGGTACGCTGTTCGTGTTGTAGGACTTTACGCGCTCGCTCGATGCAAGAGGAGAGCGCATGCTCAGTCGATGTTGACATACCTTGCTACTATTCACCATTCCCCTGGTTTTTGTGTTTGCCATTCTACTATAGATGGTGATATAAGAGGGTGTCAAGGTTTTAGCCCTGTTAAGGGTGAATGGCAATTGGAACTTTTTTCTGAGCCAATGCGTGTACAGAACGAGTTCCTGAGACCAAGCCGGGGAAAGATGGAAACCTGCTATTGTGAAAGGAGAGAAGATATGGCCCTAGATCAAAATAGCACGACGAACAGTGGCGTGAATCCACCTGATAACCAGGTCGTTGTAGGCGTTTTTGAAACACGCTCTCAGGCGGATGCGGCGATCCACGAGCTTGAGAGCGCAGGATTTACAAATGAGCAGATCGGGTTTGTTTCCAGAGATGCGGCAAACGAGGAAAACCCTGCCGCTGAGGGCGGGGTTCAGGTGCTGGCAACTGCAGATGCTGCCACGGGGGCAGTCTCCGGCGGTATTATTGGAGGTATCATAGGAGCGGCAGCCGCGCTTTTGATTCCCGGTATTGGTCCGGTGATTGCGGGCGGCATTATCATAGCGGCGTTGAGCGGCATTGCTATTGGCGCAGCAGTTGGCGGCCTCGTAGGTGCATTAGTGGGCTTAGGGGTGCCCGAAGAGGAGGCCAGATATTATCAAAGCGAGTTTGAGCTTGGCCGCACGATCGTGGCAATCAGGGCCGCTGGGCGAGTACAGGAGGCCCGTGAGATCCTGCATCGCAACGGCGGCTATGATGCAACGACCCGCTTTGCCCAGTCCCAGGTACCGTCTTCTTACGGCCAGAACGTAGCCACAGAGATTACCGATGAGCGCGTGAGCGATACGCCGGTTGCGACAACTTCGGCAAAGGAAGAGGCTGCCGGTGGCCTGTTCGAGCATCCAACGAACCCGGATGTGGTCGAGCCAATGCCCGGCGAAATTGCCAATATGGATGTCCCGGAGGAAAGGACGGAGAGAGGGTAACCGGGACAAAGCACAGTCAGGACAACAAAAAGGGGCATCTGGCTCTGCCAGGTGCCCCAAAAACTTGCTTTAATGGTTTTGTGAATGATCACATCTCTAACTTGCCGGACAGAACCAGTAATTTGAGGAATTCGAGGTGGCGAATAACCTCTGCTCGGTCGCTGCCACCGTTCTGGTACCAGTTGCGCAGCCAGAGTATCGACATGATCTCGTCAGAGGTGAAACCGGACTGGACAAGGATATCTGTATCAGTTGCAGCCGTGCTGGTATCGCTTTGCGTTATAAGAGGTTCTTCATGATGGATTTGTGGATCAAGATTCATATTAGTATTCATGATAATTTCCTTTTCTACCTGGAACCAGGCTTTTTTACATATCGGATTTCGGATTATTCCTCTTTTTTCATTCAAGGATGGCTCATTGCCATTCCTGCCAGAGATACCCATTTGATATAGACGATTGACACTCCACGTTTTCAAATACGGCTCCTGGTTACAAAACCCTATGTTACCAGGATAACTATCTATTCCTCACGTACAAAGCATAAACGGAAATGAGCGATACGGCTAGCTAATGGGTAACAATTTCCAGGTGAACTATGTCACAGCGCAAACACCTGCTCAGGAAGCCTGCCTTAGGCCAGCATTGCGCAGCATCACAAGCAAGCCGTTAGACCGCTTGTATGTCTTATATACGGCTGTATGTCTTTGTAAGTTACAGGCTGATTGAAGGTATCAATATAGAGGTTACGAAAGAGAAAGGCGGACGGGCGACCATAAAGGCCCACCGCCCCGCTCCACAACTGCCCTCGCCCCTACTATACGCGATCCGTTTCCACGCATTGAGCCTTCCTGGAAACAATTGGTATTTGTGCCCACAAATATTTGTTTCCTCTACAATCAATGTCTCAACAACCCACGTAAGCAACGGAATGCCGTATATAGTAGGGG